>CAZRKL010000080.1:10260-12005 GCA_964600595.1 uncultured Leptolinea sp. | reverse complement strand
AGCATATGTTATCGATCCTGTTATCGTTCCCGTTATCGATAACATAATAGCACGATAAAAAATGCGAGTCAATAGGCTTTTTGGTTTTTCGCCCGCGAATTTTACGATCGTTTTGTTTTGCGCTGCAAAGACATGCCAATCAAGCGTGATACCACAATGGCAATATATCCTACCCCGGCAAATTGCTCCAGCATGACAATCACCCGACTGAGGGTGGTAACCGGGACAATATCACTCAAACCGGTTGAAGAAAGGTTGGTAAAACTGAGGAACAACAGCTCAACAAATGTAAGCGCTCTTCCACTTGTCACTGTGCTGATGATACTGCCTGGTATCCAGGTCTGGCATGCCAGGTAGAAATAGGCAAATCCCCATGCCAGCAATGTATAAGTTGCGCCGGCTGCAAAAAGTTCATCCGTTGTTACGTCTGTATCTCCAAGCATATACGCGATTAAAGAACCTGCGCCATAAAAATACAGTATTCCTTCGAGCAGTGCTGTCCACGCAATCAGGTTGGGGTCAAGTGTCTGTGCAGATAGCAGATTGAGGATAAAGACCGGCAACGCCAGAATCCATGCCACCCAATTTACCGCCGGGCTGCGCTGAACTACCCATACCACCAACATTAAGATAACAATGCTGAAAGCGCTCAGAATCGCCCTTTCGCTGTGTAATCCATCAAACACCGCGTACAGTATCAATAATAATAATTGGGCTGCTAGCAGTAAAGCCGAAGGATGGAACCGTAAGACCGTCTGTTTTGTATTGTTAGTTTGAGTCATAAAACCTCTCCAGTGAGTAACTCGCCATGTACGAGTATTAATCCTATTTCAGCGTGAGCACGCGAAGCGCTCTGAGTGTATTCCAGCGGGAAGGTTCTCCGGGCAATTCCATATCAAAAAATGTCTTTCCAGCATGACGGTTTTGTGAAACCCATCTCCCATCAGTCCGCTGTTTAGATTGAATGAGTTGAATTGCTTTATCCATCCGGTGATCATAAGGGTATCCATACCGGAAGATAAAATCCATGGCGGCCAGAACATCATAGTGCCAGCGGGGTGGAAAAGAAAACAATGTCCATTTCTTCTCTATCGGCTTACCCTGGTCGTTGATATAGATGTTGTGTTTAAGAAGGAACTCGATACCCAGTGATATGGCATGGTCAAAGAACAACCGGCGGTCTGGATAGTGGTGGATGTATTCAGCAAATCCCTCCAGCACCTGCAACGTGGTATCAAAACAGTATTTCAAACTCATGTTGTCCAGATACGGTTCCCAATGTCCATCATCACATTGCTGCGAAAGCAAGAATTCAGCAACACGGTGAAGGCGATCATCAGAGAAGTGAAAATATGCCAGGATGGAGAGAACCATGCCATTGACACCCAGATCAAACACCTTCTTACTTTTAGAGTAAGAGAGGGCGCCTTCAGGTTGATACCCACCATTCAGTAATTTTTTACATGCCAACCGGGCGTGTGAATTATCCACTGAAAGCCCCAACTGCCGAAGCAGCAGCATTGTATACGTTGTCGAGATCCATTTATGGTCATATAACTGTCCCGCCCACAAGCCATCTGGATCCTGATAGCTAAGCAAACGCGCACCCCAGCCGTCAGTTGCTATATTTAACCTTTCCGTTTCAACGGATAGAGAGTCAGCGTGCAGAATATCCTGCATAACCTGCCAGCGGATTGCAGGATCGCCAGACATTAACCAGGTTATGACATCGCCGTTGATTTCCA
>CAZRKL010000080.1:0-10160 GCA_964600595.1 uncultured Leptolinea sp. | reverse complement strand
TTACCAGACGCCCGGAATTAGGCGATAGCGCGTTCTTGTTACATAATCAGCATAATCGGGAAGTTCCTTTTGGAGGGTTTGATCTTCCAATGAGGTACGGATTAATAAGATGATGGTCACAAAGACCACCGGAAGATATGTCCAGATAGAATCCAGGAGAAGTGGAATGCCTATGTAACTGAGAATCGCGCCTGCGTATCCGGGGTGTCTGATCCAGCGGTATGGACCGGTGTCGACTAAATGATGACCGCGGTCAGTTTGAATCCTGACAACACCGGAGAAAAAACGGTTCTCAATCAATGCATATGACCCAAGGACAAATCCGAGGACGATCAGCAATAGCCCAATCATCTCAACTGGTAGTTGAAAATTATACAAACCTCCCAGGCGATTTTCGATGCCGGCTGCAATCGGGATCATACCCCCGCCGATCCCCACCAGTAAGACCAGGATTTTATCCCATGATTTGGCATCTTTTTGAGTTGCCAGCCTGGCGCGTTCAGTCAGGATATCGGGTGAGCGTCTGCGTGCCAGCCAACGACTTACACCGAATCCCAGTATATATACGGACGCATACATCCAAGCCTGCCACCAATTCCATTTCCCCGAGATGATGACCGGAAGCAATGGTAAGAATAGTATGAAGAAGATCACTTGCAGAATAATTCGGAATATACGTAGTTTGTTTTTCATAATTAGATTTCTTCCGTCGCCCGTGATTAGGTGGGTAACTATTCATCGTTTTGGAATCGTTTTGAAAGATAACCTTCAAAAACAGCTGCTGCTTTCATAACCAAAGGGAAGAGCAAACCCAGAATCACCACCCCTAAACCTATCCAGAGCAAAATACTGCTTATTTTCAAGCTTGGAAAGCGGTGAAACGAAACAGCAACATAAACACAATAGATGCAACTTAACACGCTGGTGATAATGACTGGCACATACTTTTTGTACACAATAGCTGAGATGATGT
This sequence comes from uncultured Leptolinea sp., assembly GCA_964600595.1. Lineage (GTDB taxonomy): Bacteria > Chloroflexota > Anaerolineae > Anaerolineales > Anaerolineaceae > DAIOEK01. The sequence goes on along the minus strand of CAZRKL010000080.1, from coordinate 9,187 downwards.
GAACCAGCAGATGAACAAAAAATATCAAGTAAACACCAATCCAAAGGGCGTAATACTCATACTCCACAGCAATGAAAGTGACCGCAGCGATAAGGATGAAAAGAAGCATGACGGCAAATGCAAAACTGGAGGTAGAAATAGTGTCGTAATGGGGGAAAATAAGCTTTGCGAGTCTTGGAAACCGCGTAAACAGACCCTGCCGATTTAAATCCAGCCAGGGGCGAATCATGATGATTTCTTCAAAATCATGCAGCATAAAAACGATGGGTAGGAGCCACATCATGGTTTCAATTTTCATTCATCCACCCCGTATCTTGATTGATTCCATTATATGACCGCTTGGTGAAAACTATCCATATTTCTAATATGCCACATTTTCCATTGACAGGTTCAATCATATTAACTATAATATGACCACCTGGTCACATGACTGTTCAGTCACACAGGATCTACAAAATATCATGCCGAGTCCCACCTTTTTTAACCTGCCAGAAGATAAGCGCCAGCGCATTTTGGATTGCGCCGTCGAGGAATTTGCGGAGCATGACTTTAATAGCGCTTCCATCACAAAAATTGTTGCCCGATCAGGCATAGCCAAAGGCAGCCTGTATCAATATTTCACTGATAAAGCAGACTTGTATCAATACTTACTGGAATATGCCGCGGAGGTAAAGGCTGAGGTTATGTCAAAAGCTGTGCCACGGCCGGTTGAGATGGACCTGTTTCAAACCCTTCGTTTCTTATTTAAAGAAATGCTGAATTTTCAACATCTTTACCCAAACCTGGCAAAACTTGGCAATCGAGCAATTTTTGGCAAATCTCCCTTGCCCGTCGAAGCTCTCCAACGTGCAACGAAATCAAGTAACCATTATTTTGAAGATCTTATTCGACAAGGGATCAAGCGGGGTGAAATCCGCCCTGATATTAACCCGGCGCTGGCAGCAATGGTGTTCACTTCCGCCATCACAGGGCTGGCACAACAGATCAGCGCTTTGCCACCAGAAAACATGGAACAGGATTTCGGCGCCATGTATGAACAGATCGTCTCCATTCTAGAAAATGGTATCACCTCACATAAAGCAGAGAAGGATCGAGTATGAAATATCAACTGGAAGGAAAAAACATGGTGATCACCGGCGCAAATTCCGGGATCGGCAAAGCAGCAGCCATTCAACTTGCCAGCATGGGCGCGACTGTGATTATGGCATGCCGCTCTATAGAAAGGGGATCTCTTGCCCTGGAAGAAGTAAAGCAAAAATCGCAGTCAGATAATGTTGACCTCATGCAGGTTGATCTATCATCGCAAAAATCCATTCATTCTTTCTCTGAAGCGTTTATAAACAAATACCCCCGGCTGGATGTATTGATCAATAATGCAGCCAACTTTGATCACTCGCTTAAGAAAGCCACCCTCACCTCAGATGGGATCGAAACCATATTTGCCACCAATCATGTGGGGATCTTTCTCCTCACCCATTTACTTCTGGATGTCCTCAAAAACAGCTCGCCCAGCCGGATTATCAATGTCGCATCTAAAGGTTTGATGGTTTATCCCTTCCTGGATATTGAATTTGACAACTTGAACGGCGAACGGAAATTCGATACACAACACGCTTACTACCATTCCAAATTGGCTCAGGTGATGTTCACCTACGAGATGGCAGATCAATTGAAAAATTCTGGTGTTACCGTCAACTGCGTGCGGGTTACCAATGTTGCCATTCCAGATGAGCGTCTCGGTCATCTTCCAGCTTGGTTGAGAAAAATCTATGAGATTAAACGTTCAATGTCCATTACGCCGGAAAAACAGGCAGAGACTTATACTTACCTGGCTGCCGATCCCTCTGTAGAAAAAATCACTGGCGGATATTGGGATGAAAATAACCGGCAGGTACGGTCGAGTGCAAACTCTTATAATCGAAATACCTGGAAAAAACTCTGGGAAGTTACTGCTAAAATGGCCGGGCTATGAAGCAATATCTTTATTAATTTAGATCATGAAAATAATCTCACGATTCCTTATGATCTGCCTGTGAGATTTTGCCCGGTTGCAATTCAGAAATTTCATTACTGGCCGCCCGAAAGGCATCCAGTTTTATTAGATAACAAAAGTTATACCCAAATAAATGACCATTCAAAGCTATTCCAGTTTTGCCCGACAGATGTGTTTATTATTAGGCAAATAAATAACTTCGATCCTGTCCCCCCGGCTCACCTGACCCATTACAGCTCTGCCTACCCGCTGTTTTACTTTGACTTTCGTGTCTGGTGTAAAGATAATCCAACAGATAATTGTAGAAGCCTGATCACCTAACACGGTATCTTCTTCGAACGTATCTACAATAGTAGCCAACCCAACCAACCCATTTCGTTCGAGATCAAGCGAATTCCGGTAATTTCGCAATCCAGAAACCCCAAAACCTAATGGCCAGCCAACGAACAACAAAATCCAAATACCAGAAATCCAAAACGAAATTGTCTTTCCTTGTTTCTCAGATAGAACAATAAAAATGACAAGCAATCCGAGCATAAATGCAGCGGCTGCAAACCAGAATAACATGGCTCTCTTTTCATTACCCGGGAGATCAAGCGCTCGAATCATAAACGAAACATTAACCTGAATGATAGTACCAAACCAATTTTTGCTGCCTGTTCGGTTGTTCAAGAATCTATGATGGTGCCTTATCCATTCTCTCTGTGGTCGGGTTTCTTTGAGGTGACTTCACTGTTCAATGTATGGGCTTTCATATCGTAATGTCCACGTAAATCATCGCTCAGAGTTTGATCCCACAGAGGGATACCAGAAAAATAAGCGGAGCGCGCCAACAGGTGAGAGCTGATGGGCGCTGTGATTAGCAGGAATATCACAACCGCCATCGCCCGGGTGGTGATGGTGATCTCACCGAAATATACTGCCGCCCCGAGCATAATTAAACCCACACCAATGGTCGCCGACTTTGTGTTGGCGTGCATCCGCATAAATAAATCAGGCAAGCGCAGCACACCTAGAGCCGCAATGAAGATAAACGCAACACCGGCTGTCATCAGCACATAGGCTAGGATTTCCGCCATGGCATCCTGCCTTTCTCAATATAATGCGCAAAAGCCAGTGTCCCCAGAAAGGCGATCAACGCGAGAACCATGGCCTCGTCAATATATATGGGTTGTTTGGTAGTAACCGCGTAGACACCAATCAAACCTACCGCGGTTATCGCAATCAAATCGAGCGCTACTACACGATCGGGCAGGGTGGGTCCTTTAATCAATCGGATCAAAGCCAGAAACATTGCCCCAATTAATAAACCATACAGAATTGTGTTCATTCAACATGCTCCTGAGCTTTACCTGGCTCATCCACCTGGTTCGAAAATAAATTCATTACAAGTTTTTCAAAACCATTCTCAATTTCACGACGGGTTTCATCTGGATCAGGCGCGTGCATCGCGTGGATGAACAGGGTCTTGTGATCGTCAGAAACATCCAGAGATAATGAACCCGGAGTCAGGGAGAGCACATTAGCCAACACAACAATGGGGACATCTTCTTTAATTTTGAGCGGAACAGCGATTACCCTGGGCTGCATTTTCAAAGGTCCCGGTCGCAACACATCTCTGGCCACCCGCAAGTTGGCGATCAGCAATTCCCAGAGGAAGAAAAGCAGAAACTTAACTGCTTGCGCACCTTTATTAAAATATTGTCCACCGTCAAATAATCCTCGCAAAAGGTACAGGACAACATATCCCAGCACAAATCCGGTAATGAGGTTGGGCAGGGTAAAGGCACCCGTCAGAGCTGCCCAAATGGTTGCCAGGATGATATTGATGATAAGGATACCCATTATCCTCCACTCCTGAACACCGCCTCGATATATCCAGCCGGGTTGATAAGCTGCTCACCTGCCTGCACTGCAATTGGAAAAACAACCCCGGCTCCAAAGCCTACCAACAAAGTGATCACCGCAAGTAAAAAGATGGGGATATACCATTGACCTTTTTTTGCGCGCACATCTTCATGTTGCGACAACAACCTGTCCACACATTCCAAATCTTCGATTTCGGGGGCAGGTTTCCAGAAAGCTTGTGTCCAAATTTTGGTCATGGAGAACAATGTGAGCAGGCTTACAAACAATGCTACGCCAACGATCCAGAACGACTCAATTTCAAAGCCCGCCTGGAGCAGGCTTAGTTTGGCAAAAAAACCAGAGAGTGGAGGCAGCCCCGCAAGAGACAATGCCGGGATAAGAAACAAAACCGAGAGAACTGGCCAGTTTTGATACAAACCTCCCAGCCGCTTCAGGTCACCGGTTCCACCGATCCTTTCCATCAATCCTCCTGCGAAGAAGAGATTGGTTTTCACCATGACATGATGGAAGATGTAAAACACAGAACCGGCAATAGCAAGAGGTGTGTAGAGCGCTAACCCCATCACCATGTACCCAATCTGGCTGATGATGTGAAAAGACAGGATCCGGCGCACCTCGTTTTGAGCCACAGCGCCCAGCACCCCGGTCACCATTGTGATACCGGCAATCCACAATACCACCTGCTGCAGGGAACCCTGGTTAAGGGGGAAAATCAGAGTAAAGACCCGAATCAACGCATACACCCCCACCTTGGTTAACAGACCGGCAAATACGGCGGAGATGGCTGGTGGAGGAGCAAAATATGAATCGGGTAACCAGAAGAATAATGGGAAAACCGCCGCTTTGATCCCAAACGCGATCAGAAACATTCCTGAAACAACATTGATTAAACCTATGCTTTCACCCGCCTGGCGAGCCTGGGAGAACTTTACTGCAAGGTCTGCCATATTTAATGTACCAATCAAGCCATACAGAATTCCCAGGGCAGTCAGGAATATGGCGGAAGAAAACAGGTTAATGGTTACATACTTGATCGCGCCGCTGGTTTGTCCGGGATTTCTGCCGATGCTCATAAGAACAAACGATGACATCAGCATCACTTCAAACCAGACATACAGATTGAACAAATCGCCTGTTAGAAAAGCTCCATTTACGCCCAACAGCAGAGTAAATAAAAGGGGAAAGTACCCAATCCGTATCCGCTCGGGGTTGATACTTGCCATGGAATAAATCTGCCCGGTAAAACCGATGATTCCGGAGATCAGAATCATGATACTGCTAAATACATCCGCGACGAGCGTAATTCCAAATGGCATCGGCCACGACCCGATCTGAACCACCAGAATACCTTCTTTTAACACATCAATGAAGAGAACCATTGCAGAAAGCAAGAGGGCAACCCCACCAATGCCGCTAATCAGATTCTGCAGACGTCTGGAAAGCGGCTTGATTGCCAATGCCAACAATCCCGCTATGGCTGTCAGTAACGGAAGGATCAGCGGAGCAATCAGGACAATTCCTGCTATTCTCATTTCTCACCAATATTGATCTGATTCATATCATCACTTCCAGTTGCCCGATATAGTCGTGAGGATAGCGCCAGCGCAAAGGCTATAACACCCAATCCTATGACGATGGCGGTTAGGATCAAAGCCTGCGGCAGGGGATCAGAAAACGCGCCTGTCAGCCGTTGCGCATCCGGGTTAATCACGGGTGGTCCGCCCTGAGTGAGACCACCGGCGGTGAAAATAAGCAGATTGGTGGCATGACTGAGCAGCCCCAAACCGATTAACATTTTCACCAGGCTGCGCCTGACCAGCAGATAAATGGCAGATCCATATAACACACCAATTACAATAGCCAGAAGAATGCCCATCGTTTACGCACCTTCTTCCAGGGAAAATATCATCATCAACGTAACTCCACACACTAAAAGGAATACACCGATATCAAAAAAGACTGGCGTGCCAATTTCAATCATTCCCAAACCGGGAACGGGAATATAAGCCCACAATCCAGTCAGGAATGGCTTTCCTGCAAATAAACTAACCATTCCACTGGACAGGCTGATCAGTAATCCGACAGCGATCATTAATGCCGGGGGATAGCGTAATACCCGGCGCGCCTCGGCTGCGTTATATGCCAGCGAATACAGGGCAAAAGCAGCTGCCGCTACTAAACCGCCCGCAAATCCACCTCCCGATTGATTGTGCCCGCGTAATAACAGAAACACCGAGAATAAAATCAGGATCGGCATAAGGAACCGCACCGCTGTTCGCAGGATCATCGAATTCATCGGTTTTCCCTCCTGCGGCGGTACTTCAACACAGCAAAGACACCCGTCCCGGCAACAGCCAGCACGGTAATTTCACCCAAAGTATCCAGTCCTCTGAAATCCACCAGGATCACATTCACAATATTTCTGCCATGTGCCATGGAGACTGCGTTTTCCATGAAATAGGTCGATATGGACGGGAATAAATCCACCTGAAGCACCGAGATGACCAGACCGGTCATCAGCAACCCGGTCAGAGCTGCCACACCAGCCTGAAATACCCGTGAACGAACGGAACTGACTGGTTCGTACTTGGGAAGGTGATAGAAGGCAAAGACAAATAAAACCACGGTAATCGACTCAATCAGAAATTGGGTCATTGCCAGATCCGGTGCGCCATATCTGAGGAAGATCAGGGCAACGCTGTAACCCACCACCCCCATGGCAGTGATCGCCCCCAGGCGCGATTTTGATCTGACAGCAGCGAATGCCGCGATGACGATCAACACAGCCAGCGATGCTTCGTATAAACCCAATGGTTCCAACTGATCTGGCCAGAGAAATTCGCCCTGCATCCATAGGAGTGTTCCCAGCAGAGCTATGGAGGAAATAATGATCACCAACAGGTAGTTTCGTAATTGCCCGTTTTGGAGGATCTTTGTCTGCCAACCAGCAACCCAGTTGAGCAAATCGATTGATTTTTGGTACCCGGATTCTGGTCCCCACGGGATCAAACCGGTGAGTTTTTCACCAACTTTCCGCCAGGAGTTCCATCCCCAAAACAGGAAAATACCCAATACTACAGCCAGTACACTGAACCCGAGTGCCGGATTCAATCCATGCCAGAGGCTTAATTTTAGTTTTAGGGATTCATTCAGAACCGCAGATACAGCCGGCTGAGCCAGATACATTGTCAAACCTTCTGGAAGTAATCCAAAGATCAAACCGAGTAACGCCAATATCGCGGGTCCCAACCACAGACTTACTGAAAGTCCATGGCTTTGATGATCATGGCCTTCTGGTGCCTTTGGTTTCCCCAAAAAGGGTTTGATAAAGACAATCAAAGCCAGGGCCACGAAAACAGCACTGGTCAAGACCGTAATGGTCAACAGACCAACCCGATAAGCGGGCGCATGCAGCAACGCCTCGAACATCAATTCCTTGCCGATAAAACTAATGAGGGGTCCAAAACCCGCAAAAGATATCCCCGCCAGAGCAGTGATCCCTGCCAGTAGCGGCATTGATTTTATCAATCCACCCAGCCTGGTCACATCACGTATTCCAGTCTCGTGGTCGATCGCGCCAGCGATCATAAACAAGGCACCTTTATACAACGCATGTGCAAATAAAAAGATAAGTGCCGCAATAACCGCATCGGTTATCCCTAATCCAAGCAGCATGGTCATCACGCCCAGGGAACTTACAGTGGAATAAGCCAGTATCCGCTTGAGATCCGTACTTTTGTACGCCAGAATTGAACCTGCCAGCATGGTAAGCAAACCGAATATGGGAACTAGTGTCTGCCACCAGGGAGAAGGCGAAAAAACCGGATACAACCTTGCCAGCAAGTAAATACCTGCTTTGACCATTGTGGCAGAATGCAGATAAGCGCTCACTGGCGAAGGGGCAGCCATGGCATTGGGCAGCCAGAAATGGAAGGGGAATTGAGCCGATTTGGTGAACGCGCCGACCAGAATTAAAAGCAACGCCGGGACCGCAAGCGGATGAATGAGGATGCCGCTGCCGTTACCCACTAATTCAGATACTGTGTAACTGTTGCCAGCCTGTCCAAGAAGAATCAAGCCACCCAGCAGTGCCAGTCCGCCGCCACCGGTGACAAGTAATGCCTGCAGGGCGGCAGATCTTGAATCCTCTTTGTGTGTATCGAATCCAATCAGCAGGAAGGAGGTGATGCTGGTCAACTCCCAGAATACAAACAGACTGATGATGTTGTCAGAGAGAACCAGACCCAGCATTGATGACATAAAGAGCAGCAGGAACATGATAAATCTGCCGTATTGCTCATGCCCTTTCATGTACCCGGTGGCATAATAAACCACCAGTGTGCCAATTCCAGAGATGATTAGCGCAAACAACAAACTTAATCCATCCATCCGAAATGCCAGTTGAACATTCAAGTCCACTGACCAATTCATTGTTGTACTGAAAATGTTACCAACTGCTATTTCAGGTAAGTATGTACAGAAAGCAGCAAAAACTCCGAATGGAATAAGCACAATTAATGCAGTGGCGAAACGTTTCCCGGTTTTATGGATAAACGGTGAGAGGAATGCTCCTAAGATACTGAAAATGATGATGTTTAGCATACAGATATTTGCCCGGTCTGAATAGTAATCCCGCCCAATCAGCTATTTGCAGGTAAACCACGAAAAGAAATTATTAATAATATACTGGTGATGATCGGCGCCACGCAGGTAAATCAATTGAAGATCTATTTGCCTGTTTGAAATCAAAAAAGGCGGTTATTTCAGCTGTGAATTCTACCAATATCCTTTGCATGCTGCCAACGGGCGCATAACCTTACAAGGATTCCCTATTATTATATATGGGACTGTTAAAAAATACCTCTGAGTGGTTGGAGAGGTAATCAGGTGATATTCAGCCATCTACCGATATAGTAACTTGCCATGCTAACTATACTGGTTAGAACGATCCCCCAAGAGATGTCAACTATGGTTAACCCCAATGGCCAGTTGCGGATTGTCGCCAGGTTAGTCAGGTCATAGGTGGCATAAGTGATTAACCCAAATAATGCTGCCCGTAAAAGTGTTTCCAAGAATGTCCCTCCCCGTAGTCCGGGAAGAACAACAAAAATAAGGATACCCACAATAAACAGCAGGTAAAACACAATAGCTGCGGTCCAATTTGTGGATGGCGCCAGAAGAAAACCCAGATGTTTCTGGTAAAAACCCCTGGCAACTACGCCCAACCACAACATATCAATTGCCAGGAAAACTACCAGCGTAGCCAGGTAAAGTTTTATATAATTTGCCAAGATATTCCCCTCCCCAATAATCGATATATTTTTT
>CAZRKL010000079.1:0-12039 GCA_964600595.1 uncultured Leptolinea sp. | reverse complement strand
TCCCCACCCCGGAGAGATTTCACTCGCGCACCGCGGCGTCCTCTTTCTCGATGAACTACCAGAGTTCGGTCCGCGGGTGTTGGAAGTACTGCGCCAGCCTATTGAGGACAAACTTGTTACCATCAGCCGCGCGCAGGGTACCCTGACCTTCCCGGCGAATTTTCAGCTCATAACTGCGATGAACCCATGCCCCTGCGGCTACTATGGGGATCCGATCAAACCCTGCACATGTTCATCATCCACCATCACAAAATATCAAAAACGCATATCAGGTCCCATCCTCGACCGCATCGACATTCACATTCAGGTACCGCGGGTGGAATTTGAAAAGATGAACGACAACCGTGTGGGCGAATCCTCCGCTGCCATCCAGGCGCGTGTGGAAGCTGCCCGCCAGATCCAACGGACCCGCTTTGAAGGAACCCAGGTTGCCTGTAATAGCGAAATGCACCCGGCAGAAATCAGAAAGTACTGCTCCCTCGATGATACGGGTACCAATCTTCTTAAGGCTGCTTCTGTGCAGATGCAGCTTTCAGCACGCGCCCACCATCGAATTCTCAAGCTTGCGCGAACCATTGCCGACCTCGCCAAATCAGAATCGATAACTCCCGTACATCTGGCTGAGGCGCTGCAGTACCGCCCGCGTCTGGATTCGCTTACCAATTAACCCGAGGAAACCATGTCATCCTGGAATGAAATCATCTGTCTGGGTCGCTGCACCGTGGATATCCTCAGCCTGGTCGATCACTTTCCCTGTGGTGATGACCTCATCCGGGTGATTGATTCAAGTATTCAGGGTGGCGGTCCAATCGCCACAGCCGCCGCGGCTGCTGCCCGGTTGGGAGCGTCGGTTGGGGTGATCGATTGCATCGGAGACGACTGGCGGGGGAAAATAATTCTGGAGCAATTTGAACAGCAGGGTGTTACGACAAGATTGCTTCAGGTGATACCCGGGAAAATCTCCACCCAATCAGTATTGCTCGTGGAATCCGGCTCGGGCAAACGGGCTATCATTAATGCCCGCGGGGATACTCCCGAACCTGTTCTGACTGAAAATGTAAACCAATCCCTGGATCACTGCAAAATTTTGCACGTGACTGGAACATATCCCGGTCTGGTCTTGAAAGCAATCGAACGGGTGGAAAGCCATCACGGGTTGATCAGTTTTGATGGTGGAGCCGGTTTATATAAGGAAGATGATACCGAAATCCTCCAACAAGTCGATATTCTCATTTGCGCCCAGGAATATGCAAGAAATTTGACAAAAAAACACTCCCCGCAAGATATGCTCGCAGGAATGCTTGAACTGGGTGTGAAAATCGCAGGTGTTACGTTCGGAGAGGATGGCAGTTGGTTTTGCGCCGCCGGAGGTAACTGCTTTCATCAACCTGCCTTCCCTGCCCGGATGATCATCGACACTACCGGATGTGGCGATAGTTTTCACGGCGCCTTTTTATTTGGGCAAAGCCGTGGTTACACGCTGGAGGACTCTGTCCGATTGGCATCAGCTGTAGGTGCGATAAATGCCCAGACACTGGGAGGCAGAGCCGGTTTACCTGATTTATCCGAAACTGAAAAATTAATCCAAACTTTATCAGCCCGGCACGAATAATGTATATAATCAAATTGTTGAAAAGACATAAAACTGGAGAATCGTATGGCTGAATTCACTCGCTATGAAATTTATATGCTCCTGAACGGGGTTAAGCCTTTATGGTTGAGTAAAGTGGACCTGAGTGAGGTCGATTTACGCGGGGCGAATTTCCAGGGGGCTACTCTAACCACAGCAGACTTGCACAAATGCAACCTTCAGGGTGCCAATCTTGTCGGAGCCAATCTGGGAGGCGCCAATATGCAGGATGTCATCCTGGTTGGAGCGGATTTACGCCGCGCTTATTTGCGTGGCGCAGACCTGCGCCGGGCAGACCTGCGTGAAGTCAATCTGGCAGAAGCCGATCTCACCGATGCCAACCTATCAGAAACCAACCTGCTCGATGCCAATATGGGCGCCGTTGATCTCACCAACGCCAATCTAACCAATGCCAACCTTACTGGTACGAACGCACCCGATCACCTCATCCTCAGGGCAAAATCCCTGTTTGGTACGGTCATGCCTGATGGAATGGTAAATGAACAGATCTCAGGAGGAAAAGATGCCGGACCTCAGCCGTGAAGAAATCATCAAGATATTAGCCATCAGTGACCATCCCCGACTTGCAGGTGTGAATCTCAGCGGATTGGAGCTGGCAAACCTGAACTTCTCAAATGCCGATCTTACCCGTGCCAATTTGAGCGATGCAAACCTGAGTGGTGCCTACCTGCGCAGTTCTCGCATGGAAGAAGCCAATTTACAGGGATGCAATTTTTCTGGCGCAAATCTCAAAGAAGCCAACCTGAAGGGCGCCAACTTGAGAAATGCAGATCTAACCTCCGCCATTCTCACAGACACAATTCTTTATGGTGCTAATCTGGATGGCGCGAAGATCGACCGTAATGCAGATTTTCAACGCTAGCACTAAAGAATAACCAAACATCACGAAAAAAGATAGCATGTCAGCAGATACCAATCCACCATCCCGCATACCTATTCGCTGGACATCTTCATCCTGGATCCTCATCAGTGGTTTCATTTTTATTATTGCTCTGATCATAATCGTCTGGTATCCGCTCGTTGAAGAGTATTTTGCGTATTACGATCCAGCCTACCCGTGGTATCTGCAAATGGACTGGCTGCTGATTGGAATATTCCTTTTCATGTCTGCCATGATCATGATTAACGCAGATCTCCGCCGGGATAGTCTGCTCATTTTAATTGGTCTGGCTGGTGGATTGTGCATCGAAGCCTGGGGGACAAATTCCGAATTATGGGCATATTACACGAACGAACGCCCTCCCCTGTGGATCATCCCCGCCTGGGCGATTGCTGCAGTCTCCATTGAGCGGATGGCGCGCCTTTTTGGTCCCTGGTTTGGTCGGATACCATCGAAATGGATTAATCGCGCTTTCTTCACAGCCATGCTTATCTTCCTGGGGCTCTTCTTCCTGTTTATCATCCCCCGCAATTTCAACCTGTTCACCCTTCTGGCTTACCTGGCTGTGGTGGTCCTGGTCTTTATTCCACAAGATCGCCGTCTGAGCCTGGTCACTTTTCTCATGGGCGCATCCCTGGGATTCTTCCTCGAGTATTGGGGAACCTCCCGCGAATGCTGGCAATACTACAATCGGGCTGTGCCTCCCCTGTTTTCAGTATTGGCACATGGTATTGCATCGATGGCATTCTGGCAGGTCCGCCGGTTTACTGTCTGGTTGCTCGCACGTGTCGATGTTTTGCGTAGAGTCACCGGACAGCTCTCAGAAAACTAAAAGAGGGAGCGATCAACTGCTCCCTCTTCTTAATTAATGAAGTTCTCTACAACTGCCTGGAGATTTCTTTTGTCCAGCTGCCAATGAAATCCCAATCCCGATAATCCCCCGGCACACCCTGAACAACGATCATAACAAAGGCAGCCTGCCACCACTTTAATCGGAACATTTCAAGCTTGCCATTGAAAAAAGCAATACTTACAGGCTTAACCTCTGGTGCTGCCTGGAGCATCGGTTTGAGGTAGTACCCGAGGGTGGTGAAGCGCTCTTTCAGGTTCAGGCTGCCGTTTCTTACAGGTTCAGATGCTAACGATGTATCCAGCGCCACATTCACATCAGGCAGGCGCTCACCGGGAACTTTCGTCAGGCGCATCGCGCAGGAAAAGAATGCCACCTTTTTTGTAGACAGGGCTGCGCGGTTTTTACGGATGAATGAACGGGTCGCCGCGTGCCAGCCAAAGATCATCGGGGCACCTATTACAACAGAATCAAATTCCTCCAGGCTGGTCACATCACGCTCTGCTTTAACCGCCACGGTATGCCCATCTTGTAATAAAATCTTGCCGATCTCTTCTGCCACTTCTCCGGTGGAGCCCGAATTGGTCGAGTATGTAATTAATACCTTGCTCATATTGCACCCATTCTTTCAAGCAAACAAAATAATAGAACGCAGTTAAGGTTCAGGACAACTGCGTTCATCACGACCATGCAGGTCGGATTATTTAATACTGACCGAACAGTTTGGCGAAGAACTTATGAAAAGCGTGTACTGATTTCACTTCGCCGGCATACATCAAAATGCACTTTCCCTCAATCGGGCTGAGACCCAGTTCTTTTGAAACTTTGGTAGTATCTACCGATTGCGCACCCTGCTGCAGCCAGATGTTCTTTATTCCAGCGGCGGCTGCATCACGTAAGACCTGGGCTGCTTTTGCCGGAGGTACGCAGATGACCACCCCATCCACCTTGCCAGCGAGTTCATTTAATGAAGCGTAGCACTTGTCGCCTTTGATCTGATCCAATTGCGGATTAACCCCAAAAACCTCAAATCCGCGTTCCTTCAATTCGGTATAAATCGCTGTACCGAATTTCTGTTCCGAACGGGAGACTCCAACCACCGCGAGTCTCTTTGCTTCTACAAATTCCTGAATTTTCTGGTTCATTCTCTATCCTCTTGAGCAATAATTGCATTATTTAACACATTCAATTATACGGAAAAATATCCCGAAAGTTTCAACAATCCCCACAACCCCAAAAGGATATTGACAATTATTTTCACTTTCATACAATATATTCATGCAGACGAATATATCACCGCCGGAAGTTTTCAAGCTGTTGGGGCAGCCCATTCGGGTGCAGATTATTATGATCATCGCAACCGGGGAAGCCTGTGTCTGTCATATGGAAGCGGTTCTGGGTTTTCGTCAGGCAACCATTTCACAGCATCTGATGGTGCTACGCGATTCCGGTCTGGTAACCGCAAAAAGGATCGGAAGAAATATTTTCTACAGCCTGGTAAATCCCGCGTTGTACGAGGCAGCCATTCAGCTCAGTAAAGCTGTCGGCTCATCGGTGGATGAATTGAAAAAGTATTCAGCTTCACCCGTTCAAGACTGTCCCTGCCCTATTTGTAATCCGGGAATCGACCCAGAGTTTTCCTGTATGAAAGTCATAAAAACCCGTATTACGACAAATTGAAATAAATTCGGAGAATAAAATGGAAAAATCTGTAACCCAAAAATTATCTTTCCTCGACCGCTTTCTCACCCTCTGGATTTTTCTCGCGATGGCAGTAGGTGTCGGGATCGGGTACCTCTTCCCTAAAGCAGTGGCTGCGTTTAACACGTCGGTTTCAATAGGCACCACCAATATTCCCATAGCAATCGGTTTAATTCTGATGATGTACCCGCCCCTTGCAAAAGTTCATTATGACGAGTTGGGCAAAGTATTCCGCAATTGGAAAGTACTCGGATTATCCCTTCTCCAGAACTGGATCATCGGTCCCATCCTCATGTTTTTACTCGCAATCATCTTCCTGCGCGATTATCCTGAATACATGACCGGCCTGATCCTTATCGGACTGGCACGTTGCATAGCCATGGTAATTGTCTGGAATGAACTCGCCAAAGGGGATAACGAATACGCTGCTGGTCTGGTGGCTTTCAACAGCATCTTCCAGGTTTTGTTCTTCAGTGTGTACGCCTATGTCTTTATTACCGTTTTGCCCACCTGGTTCGGTTTGCAGGGCTTAATCGTGCAGATCAGCATCGGTCAGATAGCCGAATCGGTCTTTATCTACCTGGGGATTCCATTCATTGCCGGTTTCATCACCAATATGGTCTTGACCAGATTGAAAGGGAAGGATTGGTACTACAAAACCTTCATCCCCAAGATTGCGCCCATTACGCTGATCGCTCTCCTATTCACCATTATCGTCATGTTTTCATTGAAAGGAAATCTGATCGTTCAGATTCCGATGGATGTGGTTCGTATTGCCATCCCGCTCTTGTTCTACTTTGTCATCATGTTCCTGGTCAGTTTTGTGTTGGGAAAGCTGGTGGGTGCCGATTACAAGCAAACAACCACCCTCTCCTTTACGGCAGCCAGTAATAATTTTGAGCTGGCAATTGCGGTGGCTGTCGCTGTGTTCGGACTCAGTTCCGGTGAAGCTTTTGCAGCTGTCATCGGTCCACTGGTTGAGGTGCCGGTGATGATCGGTCTGGTTAATGTTGCGTTCTGGCTGCAAAAACGGATGTTCAAAGATAAAGTCACACCCGGTATGCCAAAACCGGATGTATGCTGAACAGAAGGGCTGCCAAAAAATAATCTGGCAGCCCAAATTCCTTTAATGAAAAAGAAATCGCGAATACCAATCCAGGTAAAGAATACCGGTCAGATTAATCTGCCCGCTGAGATAGCCGATCAATATGATTTAAGTCCGGGGACCCACATTGAATTGGAATTGACAGAAAACGGTATCATCATCCACCATCATCGGCAGAGAATTACCCGGATCTATATTGAACCCACCAACCGCTGTAATCTCAACTGCAGCACCTGCATGCGCAATGTGTGGGATGAACCTTTAGGGTTAATGACCCAGATAACCTTCGATAAGATTCTGCGCGATGTGGCAAAACTAACCGCCCCACCAGATATATTCTTTGGTGGATTTGGGGAACCACTTTCCCATCCAGCCATCTTATCCATGGTGGAGAGGGCGAAAAAGATAGGCGGCGCGGTTGAACTGATCACGAATGGCATCCTTCTCTCAAAAGAGATTTGCAACGGAATCATCGAAACGGGATTGGATAGGTTATGGGTATCCATAGATGGAGCAAACCCCGCCAGCTATGAGGATGTGCGGTTGGGAGATGAATTGCCGTTGGTGTTGGAAAATCTACAGACTCTCAAACACCTAAAAGAAACCCGTTCATCGCCAATACCGAGGCTGGGAATTGCGTTTGTGGCTATGCGCAGAAATGTAGGAGATTTGCCTGAGGTGGTAGCCATCGGGAAACGTCTTGGCGCGGATAAATTTTCCATCAGCAATGTCCTCCCTCACACCTCTGAATTGCGTGATCAGATTCTATATGAGCGGGCACTCTCTGATTCAGATTTTGAGCCGTCCATTGGATCCCCTGAGATATCTCTACCCAGAATGGATATCAATCTACAACCTTTGGAAATAATTACTGGGCTGCTGCATAACCGCAATACTCTCCAGATTGCCGGTAAAAATCTGTCGTTGGGGACGAACCACTGCCCATTCGTAAACAAAGGGTCCATATCCATCCGCTGGGATGGTTTAGTCAGCCCCTGCCTGCCCCTCTTACATTCGCATGTCAGTTATCTGGGTGATACCTTCCGAAAATCATCTGCGTATCATCTGGCGGATATAAACAAATTGAATCTGGTAAATATTTGGCATTTACCCGCATACGCTGCCCTGCGAGAACGGCTGAGGGAGTTTGATTTTTCTCCCTGCGTGCTCTGTAATAGTTGCGGGATGGCTGAAGGTAACCTCGAAGATTGTTTTGGGAATGTCCAACCCGCATGCGGTGGATGCCTCTGGGCACAGGGTTTTATTCAATGCCCGTGAAACACCACCTGTCACAATGCGGCGAGAACCAATCCAAAAATATATCCAGCCAGAGTACTGAAGATTGCCACCAACGTAACATAGATGGCAGTCTTCTTTTTACCCATCACCCCATTCAAAACAAGTATGGATTGTAGAGATAGCTCTGGATCCGAAAGCAGGTAAGCCAGTAGGGGTCCACGCGCCATACCCAGGTCAAGGAACATCTTTGCTACAGGCACCTCGACCAGCGTCGGGAAGTACATAAAGACGCCGAATACAACTCCCACCATGTTCGCCCAGATCGTATTCTCACCAGCGATGGTGCGAACCCAGGCTTCCGGGATGATAACCTTTACAATCCCTGCAGCAAAAACGCCGACAATCAAAAGTGGAAATATCTGCTTGACAAATTTCCAGGTCTCCCAGATCCAGCCGCTTAATTCATCCCGTGTGAATGACTTCGCTCCCACCCAGCCAATGATAACCATAAGCAATATTTCGACTAAGACACGTCCGTTTATCCCCAGTATTGCAGAACCAACTTCTTCTTTGGGAGCAGCGATTAGTATTGTCAGTGCGATGAAGAATATGGCGGCGTATGTCCACCGGTTGAAACCGTCAAATATATTATTGAAGCCTTTCCAGGCGCTGATTCCTATAACAAACAACATCAAGATGAGTACACCGCCCTGCAATGTCAGGTTCACAGAACCTAGTGTGAGCATTAAGCCACCAGCCGGGTCGATGGGTAGCGGTATATTGGCAATTACTTTTGTCAACACATCCACCTGCAGCGTGCCTGCAATCAACACAGCAATCAATAACCCAAATAATACCCAGACCGCTGGTTTAACTTTTGCGGTTTGGTCAAACACGCCATTCGCAGCCATCTCTGCTGACCTTGCATTTTCTTCCTTGCGAAAGAACCAGGCCATCAGTAGGCCGATCACAATTCCAAAAATGATCGAAAGCACCAACCTCGAAATCGCAATATCCATACCAATGGTTGCCCCAGTATAAGTGATCGCCAGGATATTGATTGCCGGTCCCACAAACAGAAAAGTGATTGCCGGGCCTAAACCCGCCCCGCGTTTCCAGATTCCCGCGAATAACGGCAGTATGGTGCACGAGCAAACCGCCAGAATGAACCCACCAAGTGCCGATGCCGGGTAGCTGATCCACTTGGAGGCTTTGGGTCCCAAAAAGCGGGTGATCGCTTCTTTGGGTATCATCGAACTCATGAAGCCCGCGATTACAAATGCAGGTACCAGACAGAGCAGTACATGCGCGGCGAGATAATCCAGAAGTCCGGTCCATCCCGACCAGAATAAAGTAGCGGCATAATTCAAAATTGAATCCATTTAAGTCTCCAACCGCCAATAATATTCAACAGTTTGAATATACTGACCGTAAAATAAAGGCAGCCTGGCTGCCTGAATAATTTACCTATGCTTCTTTCAACCAGCCGGCAATTTCTGCATCACCGGGAACGCGTCCTGAAGATACCACCTTGTCGTTGATAACCAGTCCGGGGGTGGCAAGGATCGGCCATTTCATAATTTCACCCATGTCGGTCACTTTCTCAATTTCCGCTTCGATCTGCAGTTCTTCAACTGCCTTGCGGGCGTTGGCTTCAAGCCTTTTACAATTCGCACAGCCTGAACCCAATACTTTTATGCTAATCATAGTTTTCTCTCCTCATCCGGCAAATCTGCCGCTTGTCTCAATTTGCCTTACTGTTTGTGTCGTTCTCACGCAATGCGGGCAGGGACAATCCACCTGCCTGTTTTCGGATACAACCTTTTTCCCGCCTGAAATCTGTTGAATCAGATCCAGTATCTCAAAAATCTTCGGATCGGTGACACGATAATATACATTCCATCCATCCCGCCGGTCATCAATCAACCCGGAATCTCGTAAAACGGATAATTGTTGTGAGATATATGCCTGCCGGTACCCGAGATGCGCTTCCATATGGCAAACGCAATGCTCACCGTCCTGCAATATCCGCAGGATGGCGATTCGGGCTGGATGGTTGAGTGCTTTCAATACCTGAACCTCAGACTCAATTTGTTTAGAAGAATTATTTTCGCTTTGATTCATATTCGTTTCTTTGAATATTATTTTAGCACTATGGGATACTGTGTCAAGACAATTTATGAATTATCGATGCTGAAGGAAATCACCTGTCAGATGATCCCAATAACAACTTCACATCTCTATCTGGAGAGGAGAGGATACGCCAGGACATACAGAATACTCGCAACAAGGCAGGTACCCAGCATAACTGGCAGACCTTTCTTATTCCAGATTGCAGGTGTGATTGGTTTATGTGTTCGTTCCGATAGGGAGGCGACAACAATATTTGCCGTGGATCCGATGATGGTGGCATTTCCGCCAAAACCTGCTCCAAACACAAGCGCCCACCACAATGGACCAATAGCCAAGCCGGCATCACCCAGTCCCTGCACAACAGGGATGAGCGCGATTGTGATAGGAACATTATCTACCACCGCAGAGAGGATCGCGATCAACCATAATAGAGATAACCCCAGGATGATTGGATTAACACCTTCGATATGAACAATTAATCCAGCCAGTGATTGCATTACGCCTGCTGCCTCAAGTCCGCCGATGATCACAAACAGCGAAGCAAAAAACACCAGAACATCCCATTGAATTCGTTTAAGAGTCTCCTGTATGGGTGGATGTACCCACAAAAGGGCAGCTGCTGCAGCTGCAATGGCGACCATGGCCGGGCTGATATCAAATACCTCCTCAATAAGGAAGAAAACAACCGCAAAAGCTATCACCCAGATCACCTTACGGGCTGTCTTTTTATCTTTGAAAGCGCTATCCGGTTCAAGTTCTTCCAGAGCATCCAGGTTTGTGGGGATCTCAGCCAGTTCCTTGCGGAACAAATACCTCAGCATAAACAGTGCAACAAACCAGACGACTACCACAATGGGTAAACTGTGAGTGAGAAAATCTACAAAAGTTAAGCCTGATGCGGAACCAATCAGAATATTTGGCGGATCACCGATGAGGGTAGCCACACCACCGGTATTTGAGAGGATCGCTTCTGCCATCAGGTATGGTTGTGGACTGAGCCCAACAATTTCACATAATAAGATGGTTATTGGTGCGATCAGGACAACAGTGGTGACGTTATCCAGGAACATCGAGACAACAGTGGTAATCGCGCTCAGAAGAACCAGTAATCTAAAAGGCTTGCCGCCAGATTTTTTACCGACCAGAGCTGCCAGGTACTGAAAGAAGCCTGTCGGCTCCAAAATGGCAACAATCCCCATCATTCCCAGTAATAGCCCGATGGTGTTAAAGTCAATGGAAGCCAGAACCTGTTGTTCTGAATAGAATCCCAATATTAATCCCACGGCGCTCATCGCGACTGCTCCACCTAATGAAACAATGGTGCGATTTAGTTTTTCTGAGAATATCAAATAGAGGGCAATTACGAAGATAATTATGGATGCGATGCTTGCTATCATGCTGTTGATGTTCCTATCTTCTTCCATTCGGTTAGGATGGCAGTGCCTATGTCAACCTGAGATACCACGCCCACCAACTTTCCTTCTTCATTTACAACAGGCAGGTCATGCATTTGATGTTTGAGCATCAATCCATACGCCCGTATCATACCGCTGTCTTCTTCAATCGGGATTGCCTTCTGCATCAATTCCGTTACAGGTCTATCAATTTCCGCCGCGGATGGGCGGTCATACTCAACCGCGCCAAAATCCATCACAAAATCGAGGTCTGATACCAGCGAAAAGAAGGAAGGCATCTCAAGGGTGAGCAGATCGTTGATACTGATTGTCCCAATGAGAATGCCAGCCTGATCGAGAACTGGCAATAATCCGATATGATTCTTTGCAATACTCTCTGCAGCTTCTCGGACAGTCGATCTGGCATTGATGGAAATTACATTCCGCTTCATACAATTCTTGACCATTGGAGAGCCTCCTGATCGTTATGGCTGCTCGAGGGGATTCTGTAAGGGAAGCAGGAAATCCGGACGAGGAGTGAAACCGGACCAATTAGGAAAAATCAGATTTCGATTCAACCTATTTATTAATTTTAGCACCACTTTATTGTTGAGTGACATACGTGGGCAGGTATGTTATCAAATAATGGCAGTCATCATTCTGCTAAGAGTAACTCTTATAATTTCAATACCTTAAGTAACCATTTCTCTTGACAGTTCAGCGCTATATCGTATAATTACGATATAGTATGAAAAAAATAACAACTTCCACGCATCTCCTGACCCCAAAAGACCAACGCATGGCGCTGATGCTCAAGGCGCTGGGGAATCCTGTCCGTTTTCAGATCATGCAAATACTCGCAGAAAAACAGACATGCATCACCGGAGAAATCGTGGAATTCACATCTCTCGCTCAATCAACAGTCAGCCAGCATCTCAAAGTGCTGCGCGAAGCCGGTTTGATTAGCGGTGAAGTGGATGGTCCCGCCACCTGTTACTGCCTGGATGAAAACGGCATCCGCTGGCTAAAAACTCAAATCAATGAATGGTTACCGCAATGCTGCCCTGGCGAAGAATTGCCTTCAAC
>CAZRKL010000078.1:0-12040 GCA_964600595.1 uncultured Leptolinea sp. | reverse complement strand
GCCATGAAGCAGCATCTATTTGTTAACAATTTTAGATTTTCAGTTTATTTAGTCCAGACCGCCAGTTCGAGCGTCAGGCGCTCAAAGTAACTGTTCTGCGGCAGCGGACCCTGCCCGTAGCTCATATCCACAATGCGGGCTTCGAGTTGCAGGGTGGCGGTTTCCAGCAGGATGCGCTTGCCGGGTTCAGCCAGAATGGGTTCTCCCTTAGATAGCAGTTTCTGCTGCAGAGAGGGATCATTGAACGTGTGTTCACTCATCAGAACTTTGGTGACCGTCTGAATGTCGTTTTTGTCAAACAACCACACTTCAAATGCAGCCGTTTTCTTGGGTTCACCCACGCCGATTGTCTCGGTTATCCCCACACCGCATTCACCCAGGAACTCACCAATCGGATTATCGATGCTGAAGGAGTCGTCGTACTGTTCATCCCCGGCCATATAGGTGGTCATAAATTGAGATACTGGCGCTTCACTTGCCGGGCGGAAGTATTCCGCACCTTTATCGGCAACATTTTCAGGGACGTATGGTTGTGATGGGATGGCTTCAGCCCTGGCTGGTTTTCTACCCAGTTTTCCACCCCGCTTGAGGAAAATGTATCCCACTGCAAATACCAGAATCACGCTGAGCACGCAGAACGCGCCCAATGCTACCGGCATCATCGGGTTTTTCTTGGGTTCAGGTGTGGGGAGCATCCCAATGACCGTGGTGTCTTCTGTAGTGCTTGCAGGTTCGTTCGTCTCTGAACTTTCTGAAGCGACCGCCTGGTCTTCAGGTTCCGCCTCTTTTCCTTCAGAAGAACTGGGCTGCATTACACTGGTATCAACAACCTTGGCAAAGCCGGTTAATGCTGAGAGCTTGGCGCCTTTGGGATCATCCTGTACTTTCTGGAAGAGAGCTACCGCGTCATCGCCCAAATTCGTCCATCTCTGTTTCGCCAGAGAAGCGTCACCATTGACCCCATACGAGTCAACAGCCATCCGCATGTAATCGACTTTCAGGTCTTCGCGTAAATATGCAGGAGTGGCATCTTTCCACTCTACCGGGAAAAGTCCCCAACCAAATACAAACCACCCCACGAAGATACCCACCAGCAGATAAAGCGCCGGTTTCGCCCAGGGATGTTCCAGATATTCCTTTATTCTATCCATATTGTTTCTCCTGCTCGCGGAAAATTCTCAATTTCATGAATTACCAGCTAATAATTCATGGCTTACAGGAATGGTGCAATCTTTATGCCGCTTCGTCTTTCGCGGTTTCCAGAAGCGAATCCAGCAGGAATGATTCATTACATACTGTGCATTGAGCTTCCCGTTTGTTCTGGATTGCCAGTAATCCGCCGCAGGATGGGCATGGATTTGGAATGGGTTTTTTCCAGGAAGTAAAATCGCAAGTCGGGTAGTTGGAGCAGCCGTAGAAAACCCTGTTCTTCCTGGTTTTCCTTTCGACCAGGTCCCCACCATCTTTCGGGCAGGCAACCCCAATTTTTTGCAAAATTGCTTCAGTATATCGGCATGCCGGGAATGTACCACAGCTGATAAACTTCCCAAACCTTCCCCAGCGGATTACAAGATCCCCGCCGCATAGTGGGCAGGCTCTTCCCACTTTTTCAGGTTCAGTCTTTACCTCTGGCATCTCAGCCTGAGCAATTTTTACTTGTTCAGCAAAAGGAGTATAGAACTCACGAATTACTTCAACCCATTTTTTATCGCCACCCGCGATGAGGTCAAGGTCATCTTCCATGGTAGCCGAAAAGCCTACGTCTATCAGGTCAGGAAAATGTTCAACCAGCAGGTCGTTAACCAGAATCCCCGTATCGGTCGGGAATAATCTTTTTTGTTCCCTGATTACATACCCTCGATCCTGGATGGTTGAAATAATGGGAGCATATGTGGAGGGACGTCCGATGCCGTTCTCCTCCAGTTTTTGGACCAGGGTAGCTTCTGTAAAGCGTGGAGGGGGTTGGGTGAAATGCTGTTCCGGGTGGATCCGTTGCAGATCCTGACGTTTCCCTTCTTCCAGGTAAGCAGGAATTTTATTATCTTCGCCCTCATCTTTAAATGCATCCTCATCGGCTGCTTCTTCATAAACTACCAGGTAACCCGGGAATCGAACTGTGGAGCCTGCCGTGCGGAAGAGGTAGGAATGCTCACGCCCGATCCCTTCGATTTCGACAGATAGAGTATCATAGATTGCGCTCTCCATCTGTGAAGCAACAAAGCGTTGCCAGATGAGCTGATACAACCTGAATTGATCTCTGCCAAGGGAATGTTTGACTGATTCCGGTTCTCTAAAAACAGATGTAGGGCGGATCGCCTCATGCGCTTCTTGTGCTCCCGCGATTCGGGTTTTATAAATTGGCGCAGTAGAAGGGACAAAATCCCCTCCATGGCGGCGTTTAATGTAATCTCGCGCCTCATCCTGTGCCTGCTTGGCAACCTGTGTGGAATCAGTACGCATATAGGTTATCAAGCCAGTATTTCCGCCATCACCCACATCGATTCCCTCATACAACTGTTGCGCCAATGCCATGGTCCTCCGGGCAGTATATCCTAACTTCCGGGAAGCTTCCTGTTGTAAAGTGCTGGTGGTGAACGGAGCAAAAGGTTTTCGTTTCCGCTCGCCCCGTTTAATTTTACTGATTAAATATTTTGCTTTTTGAATATCTTCCAGCATCGGGTCGACAATTTCTTTGCTTGTCAAATCGTCTGTCTTATCCTGCTGGTCAATTTTTGCCAGCTTGGCAAGATAATCGTGATGGCCAGACTCCTGGCGGAATTCTGCCAGGATCGACCAGTACTCCTGCGGGATGAAAGCATCAATTTCCCTCTCGCGCTCCACAACCAAGCGCAAAGCAACTGATTGCACCCTTCCTGCAGATAAACGGGATCGCACCTTCTCCCAGAGGAGAGGACTGAGATTATATCCAACCAGCCGATCTAGAATACGCCTTGCCTGTTGCGCGTTTACCAGATCCAAATTGATATGTCGGGGATGATTGAATGCATCGTGGATGGCAGTTTCGGTGATCTCATGGAATACCACCCGTTGTGAGATTTCTTCCGGGATCTCAGCGGCTTCTCTCAGATGCCAAGCAATAGCCTCCCCTTCACGGTCAGGGTCTGTTGCCAGGTATACTTCTTTCGACCGCTTCACGAGTTCCTTTAATTCTTTTACCACCAAACGTTTCTCATTGGGAACCCGATATCGGGGAGTGAAATCATTCTCTACATCCACAGAAAGATCTGACCTGAGAAGGTCGCGAACATGTCCCACTGAAGCGCGGACGGTAAAATCCTTACCCAGGAATCTGCCAACGGTTTTTGCTTTGGCAGGGGATTCCACAATTACCAATTTCCCGTTTCTTACGGGTTCTTTTTTATTATTCTTAGGTTGAACAATAGGTTCCGGTAGGCTGGCATGCTCTGGTGTGCGCCCCATTTTAAACATGGTTGTTCCGCATTCCGGGCATTTCCCTTTAGTCGCGGGTGTACCATTACTGTTATATACAGGTGTCGGATTGTCCATCTGCCTGTGTGATTTACATTTTAGACAATAAGCTTCCACTGCTTTTCCTCCTAGAGGTATCGATCCTGGTGCTTTGATTTCACATCAGCCACCACTTCACGAATTCGCTGCGCCTCTGAGCGAGGACAAACCAACAACGCATCCGGTGTATCAATAATCACCATATCCTTTACACCCAGAACGGTGATCAGTTTTTTGGGATCATCTTCATAAACTATGCAGCCTTGTGAATCGATGGTGCTGCTTGTGTTTGCGAGCATGATATTACCACATTCATCAGAATTGATTACTTCAGGCAGTGAATCCCAACTACCAACATCATTCCAACCCAAATCATCTAATGGAATGACAGCCACATTTTCAGCATGTTCCATGATGCCATAATCTATTGTTTGGGGTGTAATTTTTTTCCAAATATCATCAATACTGGCTTCTTCACCTGAAGCTGCCCATCGATGATCAATATCCTGTAAAATTCTAAATAATTCCGGCATCTGTCGTTCAAATTCAAACAGGATTTTGTTTACTCTCCAGAAGAACATTCCGCCATTCCATAAGTATTTACCCGATTCAAGGTATTGAACAGCAGTCTCAAGATTTGGTTTTTCAACAAAACGGAGTACATGCATAGCTGGCAGATCTCTAGCCGAAGGAATACTCTCACCCATGTGGATATATCCATACCCGGTTGCGGGTTGGCTGGGCACCATTCCCAGGGTAACCAGAAAACCTTCCTGTGCAAGTTGATATGCCTGTGATAAAGCCTGATGGAAAAGAGAGACGTTCTGAATAATATGGTCAGCAGTTAATACCGCCATGACTGCATCAGGATTATGTCTGGCAAGTTTGATTGCAGCCAATCCGATGACAGCAGCTGTCCCCTTGGGTTCTGGTTCCAGTAAAAATTGGCTGTTGTCAAGTTGAGGGGTTGAGGGGGATAATCTGCCAAATTGATCTTTGGTCGTGACGATACAAATGTTTTGATCTTCAAACAAACCATGCAATCTGCCAACGGCTATTTGAAACAGCGATTGCTCACCGAATATTTTAAGCATTTGCTTTGGGTGGTCTTTCCGGGAAAGCGGCCACAAGCGTGTTCCACCCCCGCCCGCCATGATCACTGCAAAATAATCCTTCATACGATCCTCAAGTCCTGTAATCCGCCTGGTCTTCCATGATTGCCTGATAAGCAGAACCATTTACCTGGCGGACCAATCCCTTTAATTCAAGCATAGTCAAACCGGCTGAAATCTTTTCGACAGCCAGACCTGATTGTGCCTTGATATCATCAATTTGCATAGGTTCCAGCTGGATAATTTTCAGCAGGGTACTTTCCACCTCATCGGCAGGAAGTAAAAGAGATGCCTGTTTAAACTGCTCCACATGATGAATATCCATTTGGTCCAGGATATCGACAGGATTCAGTAATGGCGATGCTCCCTGTTGGATTAACCTGTTTGTTCCCTTGCTCTGCGGAGAATAAATACCTCCGGGAACCGCGAAAACATCCTTGCCCTGTTCCGCAGCAAATGTTGCGGTGATGAGGGCGCCGCTTGTTTCACCTGCTTCAACAACAACAACCGCTGCTGATAATCCAGATATCAAGCGATTGCGTGGGGGAAAATTGACAGCATCGGGCGGTGTTCCGGGTGGATAATCGCTGATGATCGCACCATTTTGCAGTATTTTATCTGCCAGCTGCCTATGTTCGGGTGGATATATCTGATCTACTCCGCATCCTAATACCGCAATCGTCCTGCCGCCATTTTGAAGAGCCGTGTGGTGGGCAGTCCCATCAACACCGCGGGCGAGACCGCTGATGACGGTTATTCCCTGTCTTGCCAGATATGCAGCAACCTGTTCAGTTACCTGCCTGCCATAAGATGTCACTCTGCGGGTACCCACAATAGCTACTGCCCAGTGGTCTTCAGCAAGTAGATCGCCGCGAATATATAAAACGGGTGGTGGATGGGGTATATTCTTTAATCGAACTGGATAAGCATCATCTTCCCAACATAAAACCTGGATCCCCTCAGATGATATCTTTTCATAATACGCTGCAAGGTCTTGATTGTTCCGGACCTGTAGAAAGCTCTCGATCGTTTTCTGATTTAAACCCGCTGCCTGCAAATCAGCAACATGTGCATTCCAGGCTGATTGGATGGAGCCAAAATGATCCAGAAGTGCTTGAAGCCTGACTGGACCTATCCCCTTGACCAGGTTAAAACCAATCCAATATAACTTATTATCCATTACACAGATTTAAAGCCATTCCTGAGGACGGACTACCATCTTTTTTTGATTAATATCAATAGATAGGATAACCGAAGGGATTGCCGGAATCAGTGTTTCCTGACCTTCTTCCGAGATTACGGAATACACATCATTCGCTCCGGTAAAAATCACTTCATTGAGAACACCGATAATTGTCCCCTTTTCATCCTCGACAGACAAACCAATTAACTGGTATTTGTAATACTCCCCATCAGCTAACGGTGGCAGGCTATCAGTGGATACATAAACATCTTTATTGCGGAATAATCCTGCTTCTTCGGGAGAAGATACGCCCTCAAGGTGAATTAACCGGAAGGCGTCTGCGTTCCTGCTGGATTCAATTGTGAATGCCTGGTAATCCTTGCCAATATAAATTACTTTTCCGGCAAAAAAGTGTTCATCAGTCTCCGAGTAGGGTTGCAGAAGGATCTCTCCCATTATCCCGTGCGGACGCCTGATCTTACCCACTAAAATGAAGACAGACTCGCCCTTATCGGGCGAGACTGTGTCGCTTTTCTTTCTGCTTATTCTCGTATTTCGAACCGGGTTCATTGGGGTTCCATTACATCCAGGTTTGCCTGCAACCCTTCGGATGCAGCTGCAACACGGAGTAATACCCGCATCGCATTGGCTACTTTTCCACCTTTACCGATCACTCGCCCCATATCTTCTCTGGCTACTTTTAATTCCAGTTGGAGTTTGGAACCGGCGTTTCGTGAAACGACTTCTACCTGATCCGGTTGATCGACAAGGGACCTGGCGATATACTCAACCAACCCTTTCAGGGAATTGCCTTTGCCTGCGCTTTGATTTGCCATCTTAATTATTGGCGGTCAATACGAGTTTTGGGGCTGACGACCCGTTTTGCATTAGCTGCTTCACCTTCAGCAAGTAACGCACTCATATCCTCACCCTTCTTTAAACGGGCGAAACGGTCCATCAAACCAATCGTTGTAAAAATCTGAACGACAGAATCACTCGGCTGAGCTCCCTTGGACATCCAGTCATAAACTCGATCTTCTTTTACCTGGATGGTTGAAGGATTGGTGCGAGGATTGTAAAAGCCCAAGATTTCAAGGAAACGACCATCCCGGGGAGATTCCTTATCTGCTGCGATAATGCGATAGCTGGGCTGTCCACGTAAACCGACACGGCGTAAACGAATACGAACCATTGATTAATTTCTCCTAATTTATTATCTAATAATCATTTTATCTGTCTTGTCAATGTTTCAGTGAGGGCGTTGAAGGGACGCTTCCGAAAAACCAACGAGACAGGTTTTAGCCAAATAATCGGGGCATACCTCTGCCGCCAGATTTTTGCATTGTCTTTATGAGCTTCTGCGCTTCGCGGAATTGCTTGAGGATACGGTTCACCTGTTCTACAGTCGTACCTGACCCAGCCGCAATTCTACGTCGTCTGGAAGCATTTAGTATATCAGGATGACGCTTTTCTGCAAGGGTCATTGAACTGATTACTGCTTCTGTCAATTTTAACTGGTTTTCAGCATCTTGGGGAGATACAGAACGCGCTGCAGAACCTAAATTCCCCGGGAGCATCTCTAATAATTGTGAGAATGGTCCCATTTTCCGCATTTGCTTTAATTGTTCGGCAAAATCTTCAAGGGTAAGTCCACCAGAAGCCAGTTTTTCAGCTTGTTTTTTTGCTGCATTTTGATCAAATGCAGCTTCCGCTTTCTCAATTAACCCAATTACATCCCCCATGCCCAGAATACGTGATGCCAAACGCTGCGGGATGTATGCTTCCATCGCTTCGAGATTTTCACCGGTACTGAGGAATTTAATGGGCACACCGGTAACTGAGCGGATTGATATGGCGGCGCCACCTCTCGCATCTCCATCCATTTTGGTCATGATCAACCCGGTCAGGGATACTGAGTCGCGGAATCCTTCCGCGACATGCAGAGCTTCCTGACCAATCATTGAATCAACAACCAGGAGCGTTTCAACAGGTTCAACTTTCTTCCTTATGGAGGTTAATTCATCCATCAATTCATTGTCTAATTGCGATCGCCCTGCTGTATCAATTACCAATACTGTCGCGCCAGATTTCTGGGCTGTCTTGAAAGCCTGTTCGACCAATTGGGGAGGTTTGATACCCGCCTGGGTGTGAACAGGAACTCCTACTTTTTCTCCTAATACTTGCAGCTGCGTAATCGCTGCTGGTCGATATGGATCGGCGGCAACTAATTCAACCCGCTCGCCTTGACTGCGCAGGAATCTGGCAAGTTTTCCCGCCATGGTTGTTTTTCCAGAGCCCTGCAGACCACACAACATGATCACCCTGGGCTTTTCACCAGTCAGATTCAACCTGCCAGGCTCGCCCAAGGTACCCACCAATTCTTCATGAACAATTTTGATCACTTGCTGTGCGGGATTCAATGCCTGTGATACTTCAGAACCAACTGCTCTTATCCTTACCCGGTTGATAAAATCCTTAACAACGGAATAATGTACATCGGCTTCAAGTAAGGCAAGGCGAACTTCTCGAAGGGCTGCATCGACATCTGCCTCAGACAGCTTTCCTCGTTTCCGAAGTTGAGCAAAAACCGTATTTAATCTGGAAGTAAGATTTTCAAACATTAATTACCCTCAAGCGAAGGGATTTTATTCTTTCTGGTTTTATTTGTCAAATCAGAGACTGATTAACTCAGGTTAGTAATTACTTTATGAATGACCGCGTCCACTGTATTCTCATCGATACTGCTGTCGATCCTGGCCATTACTTTTTGTTTGATGATTGCAAACAGCTTTGATGCATTATCGTCGGTCATACGCGGGGAATAAGTTTCTCCAGTAGATATCTGCATTCCAAATAAAGCTGCCTTTTCTTTTGCCAGATCTGTCAAAATCGTCTGGTCATTTATCAGAATAATATTCTGACCATCATGATGCATTTTTTCAATATCTTCATCGGTATAGATCGTTTTCCCCAAAGCTGTTTCCTTTCTAACACTCATCCTGGTCAAGTCTAAATATCTATATGTGTTGTGAGATGCCATAAGTGATACGGTAGGTTGATTGTGCTTATCTTGAACGATTTGTATACCAACTTTGAAGGCTTTTTCCCTTGCCAGGTCTGTCAGGATGATCCCTTCCCTTAAAACGATTTCCGTTATCCCCTGGCTGGCTAAATCCAAAATATCTGCTTCGGTGTAAATCGTTGGCGTTATTTGCCGCTCAGAAATCTCATGAGAATAATGAAGCTGTTTTTCCTGAGATGGAGTAAGAATAAATGCTTTTGCGTCTTCAGAAAACAATGGGGTAAGATGATGATCTCCGAAAAAATCTGTGGCAGCGGGTGTGAAGCGGGTCCCTAATGGGAACACAGGCAGAACTGATTTTCCGTTCTGCCAGAACTCGCGCAATTCTGCCTCGGATACAATCCAAACCATGAGATCGAACTATTTCTCCAGGACGCCCTGAATGGATTCGATCGCGGCGACCGCGGCATTTCTTGCCTGTAAAATTTCAGCCTCTGATCCCGATAACCACATACGACCAAAGCGACCGACCGATGAGAAATGAATCACCTTGATCGATGCCCCTTTTTCGGCTTCATTTACTGCGAAGTTAATGTACGCTGCGGGAGCGCATTCCAACACCAGCATTGTCTCACCAGGTACCAAAAGCGAACCACGTCGGAAGCGATTGATCAGCTGAGATTGATAAGGGTCGATATTTGTGATCACCTGCGTGGAAGCAATAATCGGTTTGATTCTCTGTTCGATTTTCAGATTCAGCCGATCCAGCACAATTCTTCCAGCCTCGAGAACCTCAGCCTGTGATGGAGAATGGACTTCAAACATCCCGAATTCCCGTTCTACGATCTGGGCGCCAGGTTTTGCTTCAGTAGATTTCACCGCAATATCCACCAGCCGGAAAACTTCGTTCCCTGGAGATACTTCAACGTACAAAGCAGCCATACCTTCAGTTGGGAGGTCTCCCTGAGTTATTGTGCCGACAAATGCCGCGTATTGGGGCTGCATCCGATCAAGGTATGTGTAACAACGTAAAGAAAACTGATCACCCATGGTTAATTTCCTTATTCATTACAAAAGTAAATGCAAAAATCTCCTGCCATGTTTGTTGTAAAAACCAAGATAATTCTGCAGCCGGGAAGATACCGATTTATCTGGCTTTACCGGCTGCATATCTTAACGGAGGCAGATTCTATTTTGTTGCAGTTCTTCCACCAACTTGCCCTTTTGTATTCTGGGGCAAGATTTTTTCCACATCCACATGCGGTCTTGGAATAACGTGGACAGAAACCAGCTCACCTACTCTTTTCGCTGCTGCGGCACCAGCATCTGTGGCTGCTTTAACAGCGCCAACGTCACCACGCACCATCACGGTTACATACCCGCCGCCAACATATTCTGATCCAATCAAACTGACATTTGCTGCTTTGACCATGGCATCGGCTGCTTCTACAGCACCGATCAATCCCCGGGTCTCCACCATTCCTAATGCGATTAATGAAACATCAACTGCCATCGTGTCCTCCATTTATGTTTTTGAATCAATTTATGAACGTCCTAATTGGTTTAACACCCTGCGGACGATTTCATCCACATCTACATCATTAACACTGCTGCCATTACTGGCAGCGTTCTCGCGCATGGCTTCTTCGGGTGGGGTTCGGATCTGATACGCCAGACGCTTCACACTAAACAAATGATTTACTGTGATGTTGTCTCCTGTGATGGCGCCTCCAACACCGCCCGGTCCCAGTGTCATGCTGGGAGCAATGCCGGTTGTCATACCCACTCCACCCAGTGAACTCATGGTATTTACCACAATCCGGTGAACCGGTTTTTCCAATCCAAACGCCAGGATCACTTTCTCGTCTCTGGCATGGATGGATAATGAGTGTCCATCTCCACCAAACTTAATCAATTCAATACAGCGTTCACAACCCTTCTCCCAACCGTCCACCTCGTACCATCCAAGAACAGTGGTTAGCTTTTCGCGGGAGAGAGGTTCTTCTTTGCCTACCTTTGTCAACCTCGACACCAGCACGCGGGTTGCGGGTGGAACAGAAAACCCTGCCAGGTCAGCCAAAACCATTGCAGATTTTCCAACAGTTTTCTGGATCATTCCTCCAGCAGAATCAAATAACAATCTCCGCAGTTGTTCTGCCTGTTGTTCATTAGTAAAATATGCGCCTTCCTGTTCCATCAAACGTTTCAAATCTGCCGCAATCGGCAGATCTGCCACCACTGCCTGCTCTGTGGCGCAAATAACGGAATAATCAAAAGCTTTACTGGCAACGATGTACCTGGCTGCTTGCTGGATATCCGCAGATCGGTCTACATAGCATGGCACATTGCCAGGACCCACACCGAATGCCGGTTTCCCGACCGAATGAGCTGCCTTCACCATCGCGCTACCGCCCGTAGCCAGGATGAGGGAAGTGTAATGGTGTTTCATCAATTCCGACGTTCCGGGCAATGATACATGGGTAAGACATTGGATCAATCCCGCTGGTCCCCCAGCCTTTACCGCTGCTTCAGCTAGAATACGAACAGCTTCCGCAGTACATTTGACCGCTGTTGGATGGGGCGCAATCACGATTCCATTTCTCGCCTTAACAGAAATGATGGTCTTGAACATCGCCGTGGAAGTCGGATTGGTGGATGGCACCAGTCCGGCAATCACACCCATCGGCCAGGCAATTTCAAACACTCTTCGAACATCGTCCTGTCTGATTACACCAACTGTCTTCACATCTTTGATGTGATCCCAGAGCACTCTGGTTGCGAGAAGGTTTTTCAGCTTCTTATGCGATGGGACTCCATATCCAGTTTCTTCATTTGCAAGTCTGCCGAGTGATTCAGCCGCATTTGCACCTGCTTCTACCATTGCCGCACATACCCGGTCAACATCTGCCTGAGATGCATGTTGCCAATTAAGCTGTGCCTGATGAGCCTGAATTACAGCGCTTCTGGCTTCTTGAATTGAAATTAGATCATCATCAAAATCCGGCATACGCTCTCCTAGTAGAGCAGTGGTCTGGCTGCGACATCCAGGATCATCTCCTGAAAAGCAATCGCCGCTGCCTGACACGCAGATTGTTCACCAGTCAAAATCACCCCCATATAGTTCGTCTCTGAGGGTGGAGGGGTGTATGAGACAATTTTGACATCTGCTTCTTTTAATGCTGCATCCAATCCCATTATACCTTCCAAAGGTGGAGCAATTAGATACGCGATGGG
>CAZRKL010000077.1:0-12224 GCA_964600595.1 uncultured Leptolinea sp. | reverse complement strand
GCCAAGACCATCGACCGCAAAGAACACTTCAACCTGCAGCCAGAACTGCCGCAGGGCGTCACCAGCCTGGGCGGCCGTCTGTTAATGCGCTTCGACCGTCTGCTTGGCACGGTCCGCTCTGCCCGATTGCGGGCAGCCGATGTACCCTGCTGGGGAAGCGGCTGGAGTTTGAATTGAAAGAATTGAGGGAATCATGATCCTTGGCATCGATGTTTCGCGATACGACGAAAAGGTCGACTGGAAGTACCTCAAAGCGCAGGGGGTGGAATTTGCCATGGTCAAAGCGACCCAGGGCGATTACCTGCGGGATGCCTCGCTGGAGCGGCATGTCATAGAAGCGCGCAGCGCCGGTCTGACCTGTGGTGTGTATCACTGGTCAGATCCTTTGCGCCCCGATGAAGCACAGGTGAGCTTCTTCCTTTCATTTATCCGCACCCTGCCCTTTCAGTTCCTCTGCCTCGATGTAGAGCAATACTGGGGAGATTGGAATAAGTGGTCTAACCAGTTTGCAGCCAGTACATCAGGCAAACGCAAAGGCGCACGCCGGGTCGCGGCAGCGCCGCGCATCAGCCCCAGCCGCATCTCACAAAACGCGCGTACTGTGGCAACCCTCATCCGAAAAGAGTACCCCGAGAAACGGCTGGTCATTTACACCCGTACTTCATTTGTGCTGGAGTACGCCCGTCCCATGCTGCGCTGGCTGCCCGAATACCCGCTGTGGCTGGCGCAGTACCCGTACTGGCGCGATCTCGGCAATACTATAAACTGGTCTGACCTGTATGCAAAAATCGACCAGCCGCACGCCGTCCCGCGTCCGCCCGGCTGCCCGCCGTGGACCTTCTGGCAGTGCAGCGGAGACCGCTTTACCCTGCCTGGCATCTCCTCCCGCCCGGATGTCAATGTCTTCCGTGGAGACCGCGCAGAACTGCTCCGCTGGCTCAACAACGCAGACGCGACCGAATAAGGAGGCAGTATGCCTGAACCCGGATCTGATTGTGATATCGTCCTCTACCACCAGCAGGTGGATAACGGCAACCCGCAGGGCTACCTGCTCGACCGTTCGCGCCTGGCGCGCGGCGCCATCAATGTCTTTCGCTCCGCTTACAAACAGGCAGATGGCGACTACCAGGACCAGCAAACCATTACCTTTACCGTTTTGCTGGCAGATGGTCTCATCCGCCCGGATGGCAGCCCCGAAAGCCGTTCCGCCGCCGAGATGTACAGCAACCTCTTTTCTCTTCTCAATCAGCGCGCAGATATTGGTCTGGTCACCCGTGAAGGTGTTTTCAGCGGGTTGTATTCCTCAGGCAATTACGCGCTTGAAGAGCGGGCGGCTGGAGCCAACCGCATCACCATCCAGCTATCTTCCGATGGTAATATTTTCGCCCCGGCAGACCGCGAACGTTATGAACGGTCTTTCTGGGTCGATGATGATTATAGTGGAGATATGACCTGGAACAACAGCTACTGGAGAGCCTGATATGACCGCACCTGTTTACCCTTCTTCGCAAGATGTTTCCGCCGGGCAGCCCACCAGCTACCTGCAATACAACCGCCTGCGCGCCGATGCCCTGCGTATGGGCGCTTCCGCGGCAGATGCCGTTCCGATCGGGCAGTTCCTCAACCGCTACATCTCCGGCTTGCAGCTGGTCAGCATCCCCACCAACCGCCTGCGTGTGCCGGTTGATCCGCTCTTTCCGCCCACCATAATGATCAACGGCTATATGTGCCAGGCACAGTATCAGGTCGATCTGCCATCCAATTCCTTCAGCGGACCCAGCGCCACATGGTATGTCTTTGCCAACCGGGTTCCGGGTTCATCTTCGTTCACTCTGTCGGTCAACACCAACGCCGCCGAGGGGGTAGATTCGCGCCTTATCGGCTCCTGCCGCTGGGATGGCACCGCGTTGGATGCCACCTCAATCGTCACTTACCTGGGCGTCCTCAGCGGCAGCCGGGTGGAGGTCATCACCCTGCATGGGCAGAATACCTACACCACCTCATCGACCTACAGCGGCACCCTCATTTGCCGCCATCGGCTGAATCTGAGCCTGCTTAAGCAGGGCGCCAAAACCGCCTACCTGGTGGCGAACCTCATCGCCGCCAGCGGCACCGCATACGCCCGCCTGTACGACACGACCAACAGCACCACCATCATCGAGATCTCCACCACATCCACCGCGCTGACCAATATTGTGAAAACAGCCGACCTGATGAGCGCCCTGCCCGCAGCCGATGTTGAGACCCGCTTTGAGATCAAAACATCCGGCAGCCGCGCCGATTGCACCTGGGCGGCGCTGACCATTGAATATTAAGAGGTGACCTATGAACCCCGAAATTCACTTTGAACAACTCATTGAAGAAATCCGCGCGGCGAACCCGCAGGCAGAAACCATCTGCGCCACAGAAGTTCCCCTGGCGGTGATGCTGGATGACACGCCTCTGGATTTGCAGCCGTATTTGCAGGTGCACAAACCTGTATGGCTGAATATTTCTCCCGCTAGCCTCATTGCAGATGGTCTGACCTCTGTAACTGTGCATGCTCAGGTCCGC
Source organism: uncultured Leptolinea sp. (assembly GCA_964600595.1). Lineage (GTDB taxonomy): Bacteria > Chloroflexota > Anaerolineae > Anaerolineales > Anaerolineaceae > DAIOEK01. Next base: position 9,671 of record CAZRKL010000077.1, on the reverse strand, counting down.
GCATTATCAAACCTGCAGGTGACAATTACCCTCAAGCAGGGTGAAACCAGCCTCGAGCAGGTCATTCCCCTGGATGGGCAGGGCGACGGGGAAATTGATATCAGCACGCAGACTTGCGCAGACATTCTTGTGACAGTCAACGACAAATTCACCCGGGTGAACATCCCCGTGGTTGCTGTGGAGGAGGACTGATGGCACACAAAGTAATCATCAACGACCAGCGAATGCTTGCGCGGCGCGAGAAGAAACAGCAGGCAGCTTCCCTGTTGAACGGAAAGCAGGTTGCCGAACTGAAATCATCCGAACTGGCAGCTCTGGTGGAGATACTGGCAGACCGCGCGGACCTACTCGATGATCAGAACCGCATCCGCATTCCTGGCTCACCCTAAAAAATCAAATCCGGTTGTATGGGGTTGTATAATGAAATTGAGCTGTCCTGGAACCATGTATTTGCATGGAAGGAGGAGAAAATGAAAGACTTCATCCGGGCAGTAATAATTGTTTCCATTTGTTTCATTACCGCCTGTAATGCTGCGAATCAACCGAACGAACCTGCGCAGAACTCCGCTGCTGAGAATCCGCCCGCAGTGATTGAACAGGTTTTGCCAACCCAGCCGCCCCCCGAGCAGTCGCCATCCGCGACACCTGAACCCACTCAACCACCTGCACCCGTTACACTGGCCGCGAAAGTGGCAGCGGCAGCCATCAACATGCGCGGCGGACCGGGCACACTTCACACCGTCCTCGCCCAGTATCGTGAAGGGGCAGATGTCACCCTCATTGGGGTTGCCCCGGGAGATGAATGGGTGAAAGTGATCACCGAAGATGGCAGAACCGGCTGGATGAGCGATGCGCATCTCAACATTGAAGGCGATGTATCTGCGCTGCCCGAGATCCCCATCACTGAGAGTCTGGTCATCACCGGCAAAGTAGTGGATGCCTCGGGTAATGGTATTGCGGGCATCGGCGTGGCAGTCTTATACCAGGCACGCCGGGTGGATGGCACCACCCTTGAGAACGGCGTTTTCTACGCCTACGCCCCACCCGAATTGCAGGGGGAATGGCTTGTAAGTGTAGTAGGCGTCTCTTGCACCAGCACCATTGTAGATGCCAACTGCCGCTACTCCGGAACCTTCCAACCACAGGCGGGTATCCTGCTTAAACTACCGCAGAACGCTGAGGTCACCTTCACTTACCAGTGAGCCAATGTTTATACATTAAAGAAAGTTAAATTGCCTCATCGCGGCGTTTGGATATACTGATAAAAATACTCTTGGAGGTGGAAAATGAAAAAGTATTTTGGCTTATTCATTGTTCTCATATTGCTCGTTTCGCTATTAGCTGCCTGCTCACCAGCCGAAGCCCCAGCCGTGGAAGAACCCGTGACATCCGGCGATGCCGTATCGGTATCAGCAGAAGATGGCGAAGCGCTGGTGAATAGCCAGTGCACGAAATGCCATAATCTCAGCCGGGTTACTTCACTCAAGCAGGATGAAGCAGGTTGGACAAAGACTGTATCTGATATGGAAAAGAAGGGGTTGAAACTTAACGACGCCGAAAGAGCAGCCATTATTGCCTATCTGTCAGAAAATTATAAATAATGAAAACATCCATCAGATTATTCTTACTGTTATCTTTGAGCGCATTATGGATAACCGCCTGTACATCCCCTCAGGTGGAAGCGCCTCCCACAGAAGCGCCAGCGGTTGAAGTGCAACCCACACCCCTGCCGCCAACCAATGAGCCGGTTGAACCGACCGCTCCCCCAGTGGAAGTCAACCCCACCAGCACAACTGCACCTACAGAAGAGCCCGCCCAGGCAGGCTTATCGGCCGAGCAAATGGCTGAAGCGAAAGATGTGCTGAACACCAATTGCGCCACCTGTCATTCCACAGGCAGAATCGCCAGCGCGCAGAAAGATCTCGCCGGCTGGAAAGCGAACATCGAGCGCATGATCGGGAAGGGCGCCATCCTCACCCCCGAGCAGGCGGAACTTATCGCCGCTTACCTGGCGGAAGGCAATAAACCATAATCTTTTCCGCGATTAAATCAAAACATCCTGAGAATATTCGTTCTCAGGATGTTTTCTTTGGGCTGTTCCCTACACCAGCCCGATGGATTCCAGCTCTTTACTCAGCTTCCGGTGGCGGAGAATGGCTGCCTGCTTGATGGATTTTTCATCCTCTTCGGTAGCACCTTCCGGGATGAATACCGGCTCATCAAGCGCGGGAAGCACTTCATACTCCCGATCCACATGAAAGCGGATGTGCCTGTCATTCGTCATGCGGTGGACCGCATATATTTCCATCCAGGGCAAGTCGTTTTCTGATCCGAATATTATGGTGATCATCCAGCCAGAGTGTGAAATCCGCACAGGTTTTTCGGGGATTTCCATCTCCGCTTCAGGAAGGGTGATTTGCCAGTGTTTAAAGTATTCGTTAAACTGGGCGATCAACCGCGGATCAGTCAGGTCAACCGGCATTACATACCCGCCATGTAGGCGATACTCACAGTCCCTGGTCCAACATGCGATCCCACCACCGGGCTGACTTCGCTCGAAATCATTTCCACCGGCGAGAATCGCTCTTTACAGATGGCTTCCAAATGTTGTGCGGTTTCCAAATCCAGTGCGTGGAAAACTGAAATACGGACAGGGGATCTGCCCGCAATCCCATCTTCCACCAGGTTGACTATCCGCTGAAGCGCTTTCTTGCGGGTCACGGCTGAACCTGCCGCTTCGATCTTCCCATTGCGTATCTCAAGGATGGGTTTGATCTTCAGCGCTGAGCCAAGCAATCGTTTGGCGCCACCAATCCTGCCGCCTTTATGCAGATATTTCAGATCATCAACAGTAAAGTAAACCCCAATATGATCATACGCTTTTATGGCTTCTGCCTTCACCTCTTCGAGGCTCGCACCGCTCTCCGCTTTACGGGCAGCAGCCAGAACCATGAAAGTCAACGCCATCGAGACAAGTTGGGTATCCAGAACCGCAACAGATTTATCCTTGTAGTGTTCAAGCGCCGTTATTGCATTGTTATATGATGCGGAAATACCGGATGAAATTGGCAATACGAGCACTGAATTTCCAGCATCGGTCAATTTCTTAAACAGCTCTTCAAACTGGTGAACAGATATGGCATTTGTCGTGGGGAGGGTGGGTGCATTTTTTAATTGGGCATAAAATTCACCGGCCTTTATATCCACCCCGTCCAGGTATGATTTTCCGTCCCAGTTTACGGTTAGCGGAACAACCTCCAGACCATATTGATCAACATAGGATTGCGGAATATATGCAGTCGAATCGGTAATTATTTTCACAGCAGGCATAAGAACTCCTTAGAAATAATTTCTCCCTGAGTATACCTGTTTTATTTTGTTGTTGTAAGAAAAAACTTGATTTGTCGAAAGATTACAAGCAATAATATTACGCAGGTGATTGGAGCAAAATAACAATAATGAAGACAACCAAAATGATCAACAGAAACGCCCCAAACACGACCGAAATCCAGAACGGGGTCTGAAAAGGATCACTCGCTGAACCCGACCGGGATATCCTTCGGGTGGCAGCCTGGGAATTTTGGGTTGAAGGATTCAGATCCGAGAAGAAAGGCGAAGCCTCAACTGATTCCCTTCCAATTTCCTGTCCGTTCCACATCACCGGGGCTTGCGGCATGGTCGTCTGCCATGGGGTGGTTATTACTTCCTCTTCCTGTGTCCAATCTTCCTGCTGGGATGGCTGGGTAAAAGGATCAACCGGAGTCTCAACATCATAATCCGGCTCAGGTTCTGGCTCTGGTTCCGGTTCGTATATCAGGGCAGGTTCAGGAACAATTGGCTGAGGACTGACCGGGGGTTCAGGTTCATCTATGCTTACCGCTGCAGAACGAAGACTGGAGATCCAATCGCCATCTGCCGTGGAATTTTCTTTCTCATCATTAGACCAATCTTTGTCAAAAGGTTGATCCCAGGTAAAGGGCGTGGAGTCAAAACTGGCAGGCGTTTCTACAATTGCCCCATGAATGATGGGGAGCTGAGATTCCAGGTTACCGATATCTTCTTCCTCACCACGTGCTTTTTGCTCAGCCAAGATGCCCTCAAGCCTTTCTATACCACGTCCTAACGGGAGGGAATTTGGGCAAAATTGAGCCGCGTAACGCATTACTGCCAATTGTTCGATGGGCTTGGTAAATGTAGATGCAAACCATACCCAGGCAGCTTCATTGGTCGGGGTTACTTCCAACACCGGGCGGAGAAGTTTACGGGCATCCGTGAGTCTCTTGGCTTTAATTAAGTCTATTGCCTGTCGAATGGTATATTCATCCATCTCGATATCTTCCGTTATGGTGTTGGCGTCATGGATAATTCTGCTTCGGTATTATCCACAGGTAAAGTAGGTTGTGGCGTAAAAGTTGCGGGCATGGGGGCAACAGCAAGCGCCAGACTCACCTCTTGCCGGGCGTGGTCAGTAAAAAGATAGACTCTGCCTGCAATCGCCAGCATCTTATTCGCCCGCCAGGTACCCGTAAATGATTGTGTCTCCCCTGCTTTAATCAGAATTTCTACAGGTAGACCTACACCTTCATCCAAATCAACTTTTTCACCAATGGGATTGGATGTCCTGACCAATTTCATGCTATCAACCAGGTTGTGAGGAAATACGATTAATTTTAGCTGTACATCTTCATTATCTGGATTGGTCATCTCAACCCGGATATCAAAATCTGAGTTCTCCATAATCTCATCGGGGGTGATGATTTTTACCTGCAATTCCTGATACACATCCAGGGTAGCGGTTGGTGTCGTTGGCGCTGAGACAAGCGCCTGCCCGAGCACTCCATACACTTGCCTTCCAGTAACGATAACCAATACAAGCAGTATCAAGTCAATAAAAATCACCAGTAAAAACGGCTTTTTCATCCTCGACACGATCACCACCCTGAAACCATCATCATATTAATTTTACCCGTAATGCCGGCAGGCTGATCAGCTCAGGTACTCTTTCAGGTTCTTGCTGCGGGTTGGATGCCGCAGTTTCCTCAATGCCTTCGCTTCAATCTGGCGGATGCGTTCACGGGTTACGCTAAAATAGCGGCTTACTTCCTCCAGCGTATGATCCTTGCCATCCGTTAATCCGAACCTTAATTCGAGAACCTGTCGCTCCCGTTCCGATAAGATCGAAAGGGCACTCTGAACCTGTTCGCGAAGCATTTCACGGGCAGCAGCATCCATTGGTTCAAGCGCATCATCATCTTCAATGAAATCACCCAGCTGGCTGCTTTCTTCATCGCCAACCGGTCTCTCCAATGAGACTGGTTCTTCTGCTGATTGTAGTATTTTTTGTACCTTCTGGCTACCCAACTGCCATCGGCGCAGCATGGCTGGGTCAATGGGTTTGTTATCTTTGATGGCTTTTTTTATAGCCACGGAATCTTCTTCAGATAAAAACTCACCCTCAAGAGCCAGCTCATCATTGGTGGGTTCTCTTCCCAATTCCTGAACCAGCTTGCGCTGCACCCGTAGTAAGCGGGTTATCGATTCAAAAAGATGGACGGGAATTCTGATGGTTCGAGCCTGCTCGGCAATATACCTGCTGATGGATTGCCTGATCCACCAGGTTGCGTAGGTGCTAAATTTAAAACCGCGGGTAGGGTCGAATTTAGTCACAGCCCGAAGCAGTCCCAGATTGCCTTCCTGAATCAGATCCAGGAAGGATATTCCCCTGCCCAGGTATCGCTTGGCAATACTGACTACCAGGCGCAGATTCGCCCGGATGAGCGTTTGGTTGGAATCATCAGCTCTTCGTTGAATACCTTCCAATTCATCTTTCAACGCATCAATATCCGGCAGCATTCCCTGGACCTGTTTTTTGCCAGGTAGTTTTCCACTCTTCGACAGCACTGTCATCAGTCTGGAGGCAGTCTCAGGTGGAAGTAAATACATACCCAGGAAAACATTGAAGGCATCCCGTACGAGCCCATCCCATAGTGGATCCTTGCCCCAGGTGCCGTTGTCCAGATATCCGCGCAAGTAAGATGGGTCACTGCTCTGCCATTGCACCCGCAACATTTGCGCTTCGGCAAGAATCAAAGCCGGATCTGGTGGATCATATTTAAGGCGTTGTGCATCTTCATCCAGACGTTTATGAAAAATAAGAAGTTCATCATAAACACTCAAGAATAGTTCTGTCTCAATTTGAGCAGCTTCGCAATCTGCAGGAAGTTTCTCTTTTAAAGCATTGATGAAGCGAATGGCTTCAATTCTGGCTGCCAGACGGAACTCGCTATCGGCATCCAGCAGGTTGATCTGTCCAATTTCTTTAAGATATAAACGAACCGGATCTTCAGATAATTCCACGGTTAATCCCGTGGTTTCAATATCTTCCAGCGGTTCTGCAGCCAGAATTTCACCAATTTCAGAAAGACTTTGCGGTGAGAGCGGCTCATCAGATTCTTCAACCGCTATCATATCATCAGGCAGGTACAGACCAGGCAAACCGGAATCTTCATCCAATAACGGTTTAATATGCTCATCACCCTCATCTCCCTGAGAGGGTCGTTTGCGAATTGGTTTCGCGCTGCCGCTTTGTCTTGTTAATCTTACTTGTCTGGGCATAATCTGTTCCGCCAATCTATGATGTTTTTAGCCGGGTGAGTGTTCCCATAGCTAAGGTGATTTTCCGCAGTTCCTGGGTGAATAAATGCACCCGCCGCTGATATTGGATGGCCTCATCAGTTTTATTCTCTTCTCCATCCTCTTGAAGATACTTCATCTCCTGAAGGCTTTGATGGATGGTAATTTGCCGCATACGAAGAATCGTTCTAAAACAGTCAGACAGCATATCATCGAATTTAATAACACTATCCATGCTAAACCGCTGTGCCTCTTCGGAGTAGGATTCAATCCCGATTGGTTTATGATCTTGAATATATACCACCGGATCCAGCTCATCCTGAGATAATGATTCCTGGATAAGCGCAAAGAGGTGCTGATTCTGGGTTGAGCTGAAATCGGCATCTTTCAGTCTATCCAGATTATTTTGTTGCAACATTCGGTCCAGCCTGTATACAATATCAGGTTGGCGAAGGATGGCAGCCAGGATATGATTTTCAAGCGGCTGGAGGGGATCCAGCAAATGGATTGTCGAGCTTTTCCGGGTTTCCCCTTCCGCACCTTGCGTCTGCATTTGCTGGCGCCGGCTCCGGGAGAACGGACGAACAACACTTTTCGAGCGGGGGGCAAACCCCGCCAGTGTGCTCTCATCAAGTTTCAACAATCTCGCAAGCTTCTGCCGGTAGGCATCCCGCTCCACCAGATTTGGCACATCGTCAATTAAAGGCATCACCTGGCTGGCGATATCCTGCTTCACCTTGGGATCATGTACGTCCTGATCACTGGCAAGTGTTTCCATCACATGCACTACCAGCGGCTTCGCCGTATCCAGGATCTTCTTCCATTCAAGGGGATCTCTCAACACCACTTCGTCCGGGTCCATTCCCTCTGGAATGGTTGTCACCCGGATATCCGCCTGCAACCGGGCTTCCTGTCTCAGCAAGCCACGAACATCAAAACCAATTTCCGTTTCATGGTCCATTGCCTCACGCGCAATCTGTAATCCACGCAGTGTAGCTTTCTGTCCAGCGGCATCTGCATCCAGGGCGAGCACCAGCCTGCGGGTAAATTTTTTCACCATGCGCAATTGATCTTCAGTAAGCGCGGTTCCCATGGGTGAGACGGTATTGGTATAGCCTGCCTGATGCAGCATGATCACATCGAGATAGCCTTCCACGACCACTGCCTGATCCATCGCGCGGATGCTTTTCCGCGCGGCATCCAGACCATACAGCATCCGACCTTTATCGAAGATGGCTGTTTGCGGTGAGTTGAGGAACTTGGGGACATCATTCGGGTCGAGAATTCTTGCCCCAAATCCCGCCATGTGCCCCTGACCATCCCTGATTGGTATCATGATCCGGTTGCGGAATCTATCATAGACACCCCCGTCATCCCTTTCAGAGAGCAATCCTGCCTCGAGCAGATATTCATTTGGTACGCCCTTGGCATTCATGTGCTGCAACAGATTGTCCCATCCCGGCAATGCAAAACCCAGCATGAACTTTTCTATTGTCTGATCGTTCAATCCACGCTGCTGGAGGTAGGATAATGCCTGCTTACCCTCCGGGTGTGTCTTCAAAAGATCGTGATAATAAATCACCACATCTTCCAGTAGTTTGCTTATCCTGTTCTGGGTTTCGTCCTGTTCCACACGCTGGGGAGTTAGTGGTTCCAACTGAATTCCAGCACGGTCGGCAAGAGCCTTCAATGTCTGTGAAAAATCCCAGCCTTCGCGTTTCATCACAAATTTGAAGATGTCACCACCCTCATTACACTGACCAAAGCAACGCCAGGTGCCGGAATCAGGGAATACTACAAAGGCAGGTGTGTGAACATTCGGATGGAATGGGCAAAAACCGGTGTAATTCTTACCGGCTTTTCGGAGTTTGACAGTCTCTGAGACAATATCCACTATGTCCAGACGGTCTTTGATATCATCAATTGCAGTCATAAGGTAAGGGAATTATAGACTCGCCAGGCTGGAATCGCAAATAAACAGCAACTGCTGATAATAAGATATGATTTCCACTAATCTGGCACTAATCGGGACACGCCGGTCCAGAAGCCATGTTTTCTATATTCCATAGGCTGCTGCGAGAGGTTGCGTCCATCTGATATCCACACAAATCCGGCTGGGATAAACCGACTCTCACATATTGATACAGCGGTATCACCGGTAACTGGTCCACAAAAATGGTCTGAACAGCTTGTTGTGCCTCAAGATATTTCTCTTCTCCCGGGAGAGCAGAACTGGCGGTCAGACAAGCTTCATCAAAGGCTTTATCACTAAACCCGCCAATATTCACCCCATACCACGCGTTCCCGCTCAAAGGAATATGCGCGGAGGAAAAGAATTGGCATGCAGGCATGGTACTTGGGCTCCAGGAAAGGGATGCAGAATCGAAATTCCTTCCAAACAAGGGACCATCAGGTCCATTCGCGAATAGATCTTCGGGAGTGTAATCCTTCATGGTCACAGACACGCCACAAGTAGCGAGATCAGACACAATTTGAGTGCCAACAGATTTCCGTAATTCCGCATTGGTGGAATACAGGGTAAATTGTAATGGCGTGCCCAGAAACACGGTGGGAATATTCACAGCCACGCGCGGGGTTGCCGGATTCTGATCCATATCTTTCCAGCCAATTTCCTCCAACAATGCAATTGCTTGAGCAGGGTCATATGGTACAAGCCGATCCACTCCCAGGCTGAGCGGGTTAGCCCGGTCAAGCATGCTCACCGGTACCACGCTTGTTCCAGACCAATATTCCTGGATGATTTTTTCGCGATTCACACACATTGCCAGCGCTTTACGGGTACGGGCATCGCCAAACAGGTCCTGACGGTCGCCCATGCCGGGGAGATAACCATCATCGTAACTTGCCGGAGAAATGCCCAGATATAAAGCCTCCCAAACCGGGGATGGATTCACCACTGCCTTTAGCTTTCCCGCATCCTGCAATTGCTGGATGGTGGCAATTTGATCATCAAATAGCGTGGATTCATCCACGACATCACATTCTTTCGTCAGCAATGCCTCGATACTCTGTTCAGG
>CAZRKL010000076.1:5251-12283 GCA_964600595.1 uncultured Leptolinea sp. | reverse complement strand
TCTTTACGCAGTTGTTCAGTGATGATTTTAAATTGTTCGACCGGCGCTGTAATTTCAACGATCTCGCCATCATTCTGGATATCATCTGCACCCGCTTCAAGTGCGATTTCAAAAATATGATCGGGGTCTAATCCTGCTGCCGGAAAAGAAAAATACGCAGATTTCCTGAACTGCCATCCCACAGCACCTGCCTCTGCCATACTTCCGCCGCTGCGGCTGAGAATATGACGGATTTCCGCCACGGTGCGGTTTCTGTTTTCAGTGTAGCATTCCACCATCACTGCTACGCCATTCGCGGCGTAACCTTCATAAAATACCTGCTCCATCACGGTACCGTCTTTTGCATCTCCGGTACCGCGTTTAATGGCTCTATCGATACTGTCTTTGGGCATATTCGCCGCACGGGCGCGATCTACAGCAAGCGCCAGTCGGAAATTCATAGAGGCATCTCCGCCTCCATCTTTGGCAGCCATAAGAATTTCTCTCGCCAGACGGGTGAAAACAGCGCCTTTTTTTGCGTCAGCTGCGCCTTTTTTCCGTCTGATTGTAGCCCAGTGTGAATGTCCAGACATAGAAGTCTCCTCAAACTCTCATTGAATAATTACCCGCTAATTATACCAAAAATCATGCTGGTCTTATTTTTTGCTTACTGATGAGTATGGATTATTCTTTAGCTACCACTCCATTGATCAGTTCACCAATTCCTTCAATAGTAACCTTAACTGTATCGCCTGGTGATAATTCTCCCACCCCTGCAGGAGTACCGGTAAGAATAATATCGCCCGGCTCCAGAGTCATCACTCTTGATATGTATGCAACTAGATCATAAACCGGAAAGATCATGTCTTTAGTGGAACTCATTTGCCGTAATACATTGTTCACATGGGTGCTGATAATCAGATCAAAAGGCTCGACGCTGGTGTCAATCCATGGTCCGAGCGGGCAGAATGTATCAAAACCTTTTGCCCGTGTCCACTGCGGATCAGATTTCTGAAGATCCCGGGCTGTGACATCATTTGCTATTGTGTACCCCAGAATTATCGATCGTACTTGATTAGCCGGGATGGCTCTACTGTGCTTCCCGATCACAATGCCCAATTCACCTTCAAACTCCACCTGTTTCGATTCCGATGGCAATACAATAAGTTCGCGGTGAGCAATAACACTTGATGGCGGTTTTAGAAAGATAACCGGTTCATTAGGTAACTGGTTACCCAATTCACGGGCATGTTCTGCATAATTCCTTCCCACACCAACAATTTTCGAAGGTACAACGGGAGGCAATAGATGCACTTTACTCAGTGGAATGGTGCATTCCTGACGTTTAAATGAACCATAAATATCCCCATCCACCACGCCAACCAGATCATCCTGAACCCAACCGGTTTGGGGTTTTTTATTTCCATCAATAAAACGAATAAACTTCACAATGGCTCCTGAAATATCATTAAGTTAATTGTACTAAAATCCTGCGAATACGGTATAATATAAGCCGCCCGGGCGGGTAGCTCAGTTGGTTAGAGCACATCTCTTACACAGATGTGGTCGCAGGTTCGAGTCCTGTTCCGCCCACTTCATCCTCTCAAATTGAGAGGATGTAATTTTATACCTGAGAAATTTGATTTCATGAACTTTTTTGCTTATATCCTCTATGGTTGTTATGCCCTTTTTGTGCTTATCCGGCAGGTTTTCAATATTCAACACCAATTTCATACCAGACAGACTCCGAAACAAAACTCTCAGGGGTATGAAAGTACCGTCAGCAGGTCCGCAAGGAACATTGTCCTGAATCTGCTTATTCTAACGGTAATAATCCATGTTTTTAATCCACCCTGGTTTGGCGTAACCAACCATGACATGCCTGCCTTTCTTCGGATCATTGGCACTATCCTCGCGGCTTGCGGTTTAATTCTTCTTACGTGGACCCATTACCATCTGGGTAAACAATGGTCCGCCGACCTGGAGTTACAACCCGAACACGAACTCATCACCAGCGGACCTTATCAATACATCCGACACCCTATGTACACTGCCTTGTATTCTTTCTTCTTTGGTACAGCGTTAATTTCAGGAAATTACATACTTGAGTTCTTAAGTATAGCCATCATCGTCATTATTCATTCCAGAATTAGCCAGGAAGAAAAAATGCTGGCAGATGAATTTGGTGATAAGTACAAGGATTATTCAAATAAAACCGGATTGATCCTGCCCAATTTCAAAAACTAAAACTGCCCCTGCATATTTTGCGCGTACCCGGTCAGTTCTACATATCCCCTTCCACTAACTGTATTTCCTTTAATTTCGCCACTGACATTCACGGCACCTTCCCAGTAAACTACAGCCAGGTTTAACTCCTGATCCTCAAGAACCGGGGTAATTGATAATTGGATATCCATCTCTGGTATGGATAATCTCCAGGCAGATGGATATTCAGCCTGGGAGTGTGGGCTGCGCCAGGTATTCGTCACTTCCAGCGAAAAATCCTGCCGTTTGATTTCAGCAGTTTTGCCGGAATTATCCACCAATACACCCCCGGAAAACGGGTCAATTGTTCCATCCAATTTCCGCAGGGTGAAGAGCATGATTTCTTCACCGTTGTCCATTTGAATTGAAAACCAATCCCAGCCAATTTGATCAGGGGCGAGAGCGCTGGTACTGAATTCGTGATCCATCCACGACTGCCCGGTTACTTTGTAAACCTCACCCTTAGAAGATATCTCCCCTTCGGTTTGCATCCTTGTCATACTGTAATAATAAGAAGCATTGGAAGGTCCCTTGGCACTTAATCCATCTTTACCCTGCAAAACAATCCCTTTAATATCTTCCAATTTCAATGAGATCTCATATTCACTTCCCCTGGCATTCAACTTCCAATCATCTCCGCCTGTCTGCTCTGCCTGCCAATCTTCCAGCCATATTCGTGCATACGGATTAACATCCGCGCCAGCCAATTGAGCGCCATCTCGGGCAAAGCGTTGTTCCGCTCGAAAGTCCTGTTGGGCCACATCAGTAATTGCGAAGTGTGCCATATAGATGTTCTTCGTTTCAAAGGTGGCAGAAGATTCCGAAGTTCCAGTTTGTAATCCGCGACGGAAGAAAGTCAGTTGATATCCAAATTGCCTTCCCGCCTCATCCTCCAGGTTCCCGGTAAAATACCACCATTCAGTTTGATATTCTGGATGAGCGCCATGATCCGCTGGGAATTGAAATGCATACGGCTTATCAGCTTTTAGAAATTCACCAGTCTCCGTCACCGGCAGCCAATTGATTTCACTCGTGTTTACAGCCTGATATCCGGCTGGAACACAGGCGGACAGCATCAGTGAAAATAAGACAAATATTATCAACACCTTACTCATAGCGAATCGCCTCGATTGTCTGCATCTTGCTGATCTTGCGGGAGGGCAATATCCCTGCCAGAAGAGAGGCGGTCAAAGACACTGCCAACGCCTGAATGAATGGCTGCCAGGTCAGATAAAGATTGATGCTCCAACCAAAAGATCTTTGGTTGATCACCTCAATCAGGATCAGGGCGAGTGTATAACCTGTGGGCATGGCAAAAAATCCGGCAATTAATCCCATTAACCCGGTTTCAAGCATCATTAATCGCCAGAGTTGCGAGGATGTAAAACCAAGCGCCCTAATGATCCCCACCTCCCTTTGTTTTTCATACTGTAACAGGCTGAGAGCAGATAATATCCCGACAAAAGCAACCAGAGTAGCCAGAATTTGAAGGGCACGGGTGATGGCAAACGTACGGTCAAATACAGTCATGACTTCATCCCGCAGAGTCGAGTTCGCTCGAATATACAGCAACTGATTCGTTTGCAGTGTTTCATAGAACTCAGAAATTGTTTTCTCAATTTCTACCGGTGATTTTAAGCGGACTCCCATGGCAGAGATATCGGGATCATTCCAGTATTTCCGATATAGTGAAATATCCATCTGCACAGATCCACTGGATGAGGAATAATCATGGTAAACACCCACTACTGGAAAAGCTTTATCTCCGGTTGAAGTTGTAAGGATAATGCTCTGACCGGGTTTTTCTAACCCCATTTTGATGGATAATGGTTCGGTAACAATCACCGCTCCATTTTGCAATTCCCGCCAGACATCATCTCTGGAAACCCACAGAAACTTGAAAACCCGCTCTTCTGCCAGCGAATAGTTATCGGTCGCGGAAACTTGAATTACGCCAGTAGGGGATGGTACCTGACCATTTTTCAGTACATCGACTCTGCTTACTTTTGAATTTGCTTTTATTTGTTCAACCACCGCCGGATCAATCGGGGCAGCAGGGAGAGTGGAAATAAAATTCTGGCTGGTAATGTAGATATCACCGCTCAGAGACTGTTGCAGCCATTGGCTTACTGTGTATCTGAAGCTGTCTATCATTAAAGTTACGCCAATGGATACAGATACTGAAATCATCAACGCAGCAACAGCCACGGATGTACGGCTAAGAGTATTGATCAGATTGCGTGGTGCCATCCGACCATATATCCCAAGGATTCTTTGCAGGATCGGGTTAATCAATCTCAGGAAAAGCACCATCCCCGGAGCAGTAATTAACGCGAACCCGAGGACTACTGCAAATAATCCGCCAAATCCGATCCAGATTCCTTTTGAAGGCAGCATAATCAATACAAAACCTGCAACAGCCGCCAGCATAGAGAATATCACCAGCCGTAATAGGATTTTCTGGGTTTTATTTTCCAGGTTATAACGGGATATTGCTTCACGCGGCTGCACCGATGCAGCTTCCCAGGCCGGAGGTATTGCGGTACTCAAAGATGCCAGAATACCCAGTAAAAATCCTTTCCAAATGCTGATGCTCGGAATGACTACATCCCGCACTGTGGTGGTGAAATACAGGTCGTTTACCGTTTGTGAGACCATGGAAATGGTAAACCTGCCCAACCATACACCCAAACCGACACCAACCACAGATCCCAGCAAACCGATGATGCCGGATTCCAACAAAACTACCAGAAACAGCTCACGACGGGTAACGCCCACACTTCGTAAAACGCCAAACAATTTCCGGCGCTGCACGACCGAAAAAGTCATCGTGTTATAAATAAGGAACATACCCACCGTAAGCGCCAACAGGCTGAGCGCAGTCAAGTTCGTTTGAAATGCTTCAGTTAGTTGTATGATTCCCTGTTGCCGGGTTTCCACGGTGGTTAATGAAACATTATCGGGTAAAACCTGCCCAATTTCTTCTACCAAACCGGGTTGGTCGTCAGGTAATATTAAATCAACTCGATCAATTTCATTTAACCTGCCTGATAGCGCCTGCGCGGCAGCGATATCCGCCAGCAAGATACCATCCAAAGACTGCATTGTCAGGGTATCTGAAGATTCAATCACCCCAATTATGGTCGCGGTAACCGGAAAACCATCTGAACTCAATGTCAGATTATCCCCTGCTTTCAGTCCATACTCCGTGGCCAGATTTTTTGAGATGAGCACCCCATCCGGTCTGGAGAACAATAAAACTAGGTCTTCATTACTCAGCCGGCTATCTAATACCAAAAAGTTCCGGAATGAGTTTTCAGATAAAGGATCCACACCCAACAATTCCAGTGGTCTATCATTCATTTCCGAAACGGTCACAAACTGGCTCACAATGGGCGCGGATGGGATGTATGGATAAGTTTTTCGAATATCCGTGAATACTTGCGCCGGTATTCTGCCCGGAAAGGAGGTAATTTGATGTGTTGCCTTACCGGTTACCATCTGCGCGCTCAAGGATAGCGCCCTGCGTGAAGATTCGTTCGCCAGATCAATCGCCACCGCTACCGATACTCCCAGGCTAATACCCAGAATCATCAGAAAAGACTGAACTTTGTGCCGCCAGAGATAATTCCGGCCAATCCGCATCAAAAAACGCAAATTCATAAACTAATTGCCTGCTATAGGTGAGGTGACAGGTTTTTTGTAGATTCTTCGAGCTTACCGTCTACCAGGTTTACACGTCTGTCTGCAAAGGCAGCTGCTTCAGGACTGTGTGTTACCAGGATGAAGTTTTTAGCGGTTGTTCGTGTGAGTCTGTTGAGCAGGTTTAATACATCTCTTCCGGTTGCTTCATCCAGGTTGCCGGTCGGTTCATCTGCGAGCAGAATCTCAGGTTGGTGAACCAGAGATCTGGCAATCGAAACCCGCTGTTGCTCTCCACCTGACAACTGATCGGGATAGTCTTTTCGACGGTTCAATAAACCGACTTCAGATAGCAACAGCGAAGCCCTCTCAAAATCGGCAGGGGTGGTCATCTGGTTTAACTCAAGCGGCAAGATAACATTTTCCCAAATGCTCAAAGTGGGTATTAAATTGAAAAACTGAAAAATAAAGCCGATATGCTTTCTGCGGAGCAGAGTTCTTTCGTGGTCGTTTAACAAGGTTAAATTGACCCCATTCAATTCTATAAATCCAGAATCAGCCTTATCAATTCCGCTGATCAAATTCAGCAAGGTTGTTTTTCCGCTGCCGCTTTTTCCAAGGATGGCAGTAAACTCTCCTGATTGAAATTGAAAACAAGTATCCTTTAAAACTATCCTGGTTTCTGTCCCCTCGCGGTAATTTTTACTCAAGTTGACAAGTTTTAAGAAACCAGGTTTAGATACACAATCCTGTAGAGATATTCGTGAATTTACTTCTTGATGATCGCTCATAGTGGTAATTGTATAATTCTGCAACAACCATGTAAATGGTTTGTATATGGAATAAAAAAAAGCCATCCCAAAAAGGATGGCAAAATAATTATGTTTTTACCCTAGAACCAGTCGCGTTTGATAAATATCACAACTGTCATTATAGAAAGGAAAACGAAAAGGAGAATGATGCCCAGATAAGCTAACGGATTATTTGTACCAGGGATATTTACATTCATACCGAAGTAGCTTGTGACAATGGTGGGAATACTCAACACAATGGTGATGGATGCGAGAAATTTCATGACCACATTCAGGTTATTGGAAATAATCGAAGCGAACGCGTCCATCATTGAGCTGAGAATCGTGTTGCTGA
>CAZRKL010000076.1:0-5151 GCA_964600595.1 uncultured Leptolinea sp. | reverse complement strand
TTGGAAATAATCGAAGCGAACGCGTCCATCATTGAGCTGAGAATCGTGTTGCTGATTTCAATCATACCCAGAGCCTGCTGGTTTTCTGTAATGACATCTTCCAGCAGGTCTTCATCTTCTGGATACTGGGTGAATATCTTCATTCGTTGAAGTCGTTCCATCAGAACTTCATTGGATTTAATGGATTGGGTGAAATAAACCAGGCTCTTTTGATATTTCAACAATTCCATGACCTCTTTGTTTTTCATTGAAGAGGTCAGCTGATCTTCTACCAGCTCGGTCATCTTATTAATCTCACGCAGATAGCTGAGATATTTGGATGCTACACCCAGTAACAAACGCAATATGAAACGGTACCGCTTTCCTGTAGAAAGCCCCTTTGCACGACCATTCGCAAAATCGGTCAAGACATCGCACTCTTGCTTGCAGATGGTCATGATCAGCCGGTCATTTACGATAATACCCAGTGGAATAGTGGAGTATGGGATATCAGAAACCGCCCCCTGATACACCGGGATACGGATAATGATCAGTAAAGTGCCGTCATCTTCCCGCTCGGAGCGCGGTCTTTCATCCACATCGAGTGGATAGGTGATAAAGTCAGAGGGAATGCCCAGCTCTTTAATTCTGGCTATCTCATCCGGGTCAGGATCAACAATATTGATCCAGCAACTATTCACTACGTCTGTGAACTGTTCAATGCCATTTTCTGTTGATTTATAAATCTTGAACATTGAACACCTCCTCTCGGATGGATAAGTTACGCCTGACGCTGCGGGCACATTATTTTACCCCTTAACACCCGTTTGCGTCAGGTATAAAAACTTGCTTCAGCCAAATTGGAGCAGTGTATTAGAAGGTAACTACGAACTTTCCATCTTTGTAAAACAGGATATCATCCACCCAAATTTCTCCTCCAGGACGCATATCGCAGATCATATCCCAGTGTATTGCAGAACGATTGAGTCCGCCTGATTCAGGATATCCGGTTCCGACTGCCAGATGAAAACTTCCTCCAATTTTCTCGTCAAACAAAATTTCTCCAGAGAATTGTTTGATACCTTCATTTGTACCAATAGCCCACTCACCTACGTAACGTCCGCCTTCATCGGTGTCGAGTGTTTTTTGCAGAAAATCATTATTCTTTTCTGCGGTTGCTTTTACAACTTTTCCATTTTCAAACCACAAACGCACGCCACTTACTTCATGCCCGTTGTAAATTGCCGGGTATGAAAAATACACATGCCCTGTCATGCTATCTTCCACCGGGCTGGTAAATACCTCACCATCAGGCATATTCTCTTTTCCATCACAATTGATGAAGGGACGTCCCTCAATATTCATCCATAACTCAGTTTCATTGGCAATTACGTGAATCTTTTTCCTGCCTTTCAACCACTCCACGATCCTGTTTTGATAAACCGATACTTTCTTCCAGTATCCTATAGGATCGTTCATATCAGGAAGACAAGCCCCATAAACAAAATTCTCATATTCCTCGAGGCTCATATTTGCACCCATTGCATGCGCCTGGGTTGGAAAGAGTGCTCCCACCCAGCGCATCTCTCCTCTCGCTGCCCGGTCAAGCATGAGATTGATTAAACCACCAACCGCCTTGCTTCTTTTTGAAATTTTTTCTGGATCAACGTTACTCAAAGCCTTTGTGTTCGCCTCAGAAATGAGGACAATACGGGCATCAAACTTCTCGAACATGATTTGATATGGTTCGGGAATATGAGCCAGTTGATCATCGTTTGCGTACTGTAGAAATTGGTAGCGCGAGTCTGGAAATTCCGGATTGAGAAATGGATATGCCCCTTTTTGAAGCACTTTTTTATACAGAGCCATCAGCATGGGTTCTGCCAGTGTGGTACCTGCCAGCAAGACTGATTGTTTTGGTTGAATTTCTGTACAATAATCTACCAGCAAATCTGCTAATTTCTCAACTCTTGGGTCTGACATAAAAATACCTCCGATGGAATGAGATTTATTATTGTGTAATACTGAATCGGACAATTGGGCTGGAAGGTGATCTTCTGGCTACTTCGCTAAACCCGATATCGAGAAACACCTGCAATAACCCCGTGTATGCACTGGCGTCTTGAACCTTTCCTTTGGGATCAACAGGGTATGCTTCAACAACTCCGGCACCGTTTTCACCCGCGATTTTGATCGCGTTCTCAATTAATAAACGGGTTACTCCCTTTCTGCGATAATCCCTGTCAGTATAGAAACAGGTAATCGACCAGACTGGTACAGCGTCTATTGCTTTGTAATTCCTTGATCGATCCAGGCGCGGATACTCGTTTCGGGGTGCAATCGCTATCCAACCCACCGCCTTATCATCATAATATGCCAGTAAACCAACCGGCTGCCCTCTGCCAACGACTTCTTTAAACAATTCTTTGTTCCTCAACCCCCGATTTTCATGGAAATCTTTATAGACTAAACGGAAGAACATGCACCAGCATCCGCCATCTGCGCCATGTGGACCAAAGAGATCTTCCAGATCATTCCAGTTATCCATAGTCAACGGTTTACAAATATATATTCCAGTTTTTTCGGGCACAATGCCTCCAGAGGATCCAATAATCAGGCTGCAGCTTGCTTAAATATACTCCATAATATAGACTTGTTTTAGGAATTACAATCTATCGGAGGAAAAGATGATCCACGAAGAAATTCGTCTGCAGGCAAGTGATGGTGTCGAATTGGTTGGTAATCGCTGGCTGCCCAATGGTCCGGTAAAAGCATCTGTTTGCCTGATCCACGGTTTGGGAGAACATACAGGCAGATACCAGTGGGTGGCAGAATATTTGACTTCACATGGATTTGCTTTGAGCGGTTACGATCTTCATGGGCATGGAAAAACCCAGGGTCCGCGTGGCCATTACCCATCTCTAGAAAGGGCTTTGGATGACATCAAGGAGAGCTTGGATGCCATTGGCAGGATGGATGGGAAACCGGTTGGTTTCATTTACGGGCACAGTATGGGTGGAAACCTGGGCTTAAATTATCTGATGCGCCGGCAGCCCATTTTGAAAGGTGCGGTTATCACCAGTCCAGGATTGGTACCCTATAATAAAACACCGGACGCGCTGCTTGCCGTTGGCAAAATCCTTTATAAATTGATCCCGACATTTGCTTTGTCAAATGGGTTGGATCGTGCTTACCTCTCCCGAGACCTTGAAGTAATTGAAAAGTATAATAACGACCCGCTGGTTCATGGGGTAATATCTGCCCGCTTTGGTTTGGATTTTATTAGCGCTGGAGAATGGGCATACAACCATCCAGAGCTGGTAAATATCCCTACATTAATTCAGGTTGGAACAGAAGACCACCTCATATCATATCCAGTGGTAAAGGATTTTGCACAAAAAGTTCCGGGTGTAACTTACAAGGAATGGCAGGGGTTTTATCATGAGACCCACAACGAGCCTGAGAAAGAACAGGTGTTACAGGTAATGGTTGACTGGTTGGATCAACGCCTTGCGACAAATGCATGACATAATCGACGGCAACTTGACCTGAACCGATCTGCGGATTAAAATACTAATTGGAGTTGTAAAATGTCATTGATTCAACCTGTCATTTGTTTTGAACTTCCAGCCATCTTGTTGCTACCTTTGTTGATAGGTTGAGGAGCTGAGATTTATGTTTAGAGTGCCCGACGATCCAAGAGGATTTTCGGGCACTTTTATGCCAATAATTCATTTCCGGTTTTTCAGGAGCAAAAAATGAAAGATTATCTGTTCAGAGGTACTTTACAGGAACTGGATCAGGATATTTTTGAAATGGCTCAACTTGAAACAGAACGCCAGATCAGAAAACTAATTATGATCCCCAGCGAAAGTACCGCTCCGCTTGCTGTCCGCGAAGCGTTGGCAACCTCCTTTCAAAATATCTATGCAGAAGGATACCCCGACGATGCGATGCGGTCGATGAGTGAGGCAGAATTACTGGATTATTCCAGCCGGCTGGCAGATTACCGGCGATATTCTGACCCCAGGTTTTACAAAGGTGTGGAATACGCTGATATTATCGAATCTCTTGCCCGCCGCCGCTGTGCAGAAGCTTTCGCTGCGAATGGGAAAACCGCGGATGATATTTGGGTCAATGTACAGCCGCTCTCAGGCGCTCCGGCTAATAATGCGGTTTACCCTGCTGTTGTAAACCCGGGAGATACCGTCCTGGCGATGAGCTTATTGCATGGTGGGCACCTCACCCATGGATCTTCGGTTAACCGATCTGGAAAACTATACAATGTTATCCACTACCTGGTGGACCCTGAAACAGAACAAATCGATTACGCCCAGGTAGAACAACTCGCTCTAGAGCACAAACCCAAAATGATCATCGCTGGATACACCAGCTACCCCTGGATGCCTGATTGGAAGAAGTTCCGTGAAATTGCAGATAGCGTCGGTGCCATCCTTCTGGCTGATATATCCCATATTGCCGGTATGGTGGCAGCGGGTGCAGTTCCATCACCGGTCGGTTACGCACATGTAATCACGTTTACCACCCATAAAACCCTTTGTGGACCACGTGGCGCCTGCATCCTGACAACAGATGGACCACTGGCGCGTAAGATTGATAGGTCCATCTTCCCCGGAGAACAGGGTGGACCGCATGTAAACGTATTTGCTGCTTTGGCACTTACCTTCAAACTCGCGAAAACCGAAGCTTTCAAGGAATTACAAATTCAGACTGTGAAAAATTGTGGTGCTCTGGTCAAACGTCTCGAAAAACGAGGGTTTCGAATCCCCTACAGTGGCAGTGATACCCACCTGATGAATTTGGATTGTAAATCTGTGGTGGGGACGGATGGCACTACCCTCTCCGGAGATATCGCAGCCCGAATTTTAGATCTGGCTGGCATTGTCTGCAACCGCAACACTATCCCTGGTGATAAATCATCTTTCGCCACCAGCGGTATCCGCATGGGGACTCCATGGCTTACACAACGTGGATTTAAAGAAGCTGAAATGGAAAAAGTGGCAGACCTTATTGCAGATATTCTGCAAGCAACCACTCCATACACTATCGACACCAAGCAGGGAAAAGCATCGCGGGCAAAAATTGATTTCCAGGTTTTCAATAAAGCAAAAATAGAGATACGCAATCTTGCAGAAAAAGCTGGCTCAGCTG
>CAZRKL010000075.1:0-12402 GCA_964600595.1 uncultured Leptolinea sp. | reverse complement strand
TACGCAATTTGGTTATAGTGTAATCATTATTGCTCAGAGAACAAGACCAAATCATGCGCTAATTTGCTCCAACAACTCCTTTAACGACATTGAGTCCAGGGAGGGAAGGACCATATCTGCATGTCCGAAATGACTGTTAGCGGTCATTTTATTGGGTACAGCGATCGTGAATATGCTGGCTGCTTTTGCTGCAGTTACCCCAAGAGCAGAATCCTCGATCGCCAGAACCTGGTACGGGAATAGCTGCATATCCTTAACTGCTTTTTCGAACACATAGGGAAATGGTTTTGTTTTCGAAACCTGTTCTCCGGTAACAACCGTATCAAAATAAGTGATCAGATTTCGTTCTGTGAGATGACCAATTACCCATTCACTCGATGAACTTGATGCGATACCCAGTTTTAAACCCATATTTTTTGCAGATATTAAATAATCCATCACTCCAGGTAATATGCCTGTCTCTCTCAGAAGTGAACGATCGCGCTCTGCTTGCTCAGCAATCAATGCATGGCGATCCAGTTTTAGTTTTGTTTTTTCTTCCAGATATGTCACAGGGTCAAAGTAAATTTCTGTCGTTCCAATAATTTTCATCCACTGGTCCAACGGCAGGGTGCAATTGTATCTCTTGTATATTTCAGCCCAAGCTTGAAACGTGGAAGATTCGGAATCTAAAATGGTTCCGTCAAAATCGAAAATAATACCTTTAATCATCAATAGTGCAACCTAAAATGGAAAAATAATTTCGCTCAATTCTAACTCACTTTGTAGGAATGTGAGCTCTTTTTGAAGGCTGGGTAGAACAGGAATTCCATTCTTTCTGACGAGTTTTTCTGCTTCAAATTCCTTCTCGCCAGCATAGTAAACTCTTGTCTGCCCTTCTGATTTTTTACTGTTTCGCAATTCCCTTAAGAGACTGCCGATATTCTTTTTAAACTCAGATAATGGAATGTATTGCTCAATATCCAGAGCCATAAAAAAGTGACCAATGCAGTAAGGCTCAGGATTTCCTGAGGTATCACCACCAGACAGCGCGTGCAGAAAAGCTCCTGATTGCAGGCTGGCAGAAAGAATTTCTACCATGGTGGATAATCCATAACCTTTATGCCCGCCAAACTCTTCTCCAGATCCTCCAAGCGGCAACAGGGCATACTCATCTTTTATTAACCCTTTTAAGATCTGATGCGGATCGTAAGCAGGCGAACCCGAACTGTCGATGACCCAACCTTCTGGTAATTTCTTATCTTTGCGCGCGGATATTTCCACTTTCCCCCGTTGAATGATGGATGTGGCGGCGTCAAAAATAAAGGGACAATCTTCATCAGTAGGAGCACCAAAAGCAATGGGATTTGTTCCAAGCATCGGTTCGGCTGCAAATGTTGGGGCAACAGATGGACGTGTATTGGTTACACTCCACCCAATCATGCCATTTTCAACCGCCATTAGCGGATAATAGCCTGCAATGCCATAATGGGTGGAATTTCGTACAGCTATGGAACCCATTCCGTATTTTCTGGCTTTATCAATTGCCTTATTCATTGCTTTCCAGCCAACGACTTGCCCCATGCCGTGATGGGCATCCCATACTCCTGTTGTTGGTCCATCTTTAATTACTTCAATATTGGTTACAGGAAACTGAATACCTGCTTTTATCCGGTCGTAGTACATTTTTAATCGGCTCAGTCCATGAGATTCAATACCTCGCAGGTCAGCTGAAATCAGGATTTTTGTACAAATTTGAGCATCATCCTGAGGTACACCAGATTTCAAAAACACATTCAAAACAAATTTCTCAGCGAGTTCAACAGATATGTAGGCAGGTTCAGTCATCATTTTCTCCGTTTATCGCAATTGTTCAAGCGAGTTGAAATTTCTATTTGGCGATAAGATACTCAAAACTTCATCATCCTGATTAGTGCATGCGCCTGTTACCATGCGGGTGATCAACTCTCCTACTGCCGGACCAAGCATAAAACCCTGGCCGCACATTCCCACTGCCAGAAGGTATCCTGGAACCCCTTCAGCCCAACCTATGATGGGAAAGCCATCTGGCGTCATTGGATACAATCCGCGCCAGGTTCTTCTCACCCGAATGTTTTTAAGTCTTGGCATTACTTCTACCATGCGCCTCGCAACCATTGGCAAAAAATCACTGGTTTCCTGGTCACTATCTCCCCAAATGGATGGGTTGGGTGTGATGCAAAATATGATTTGCCCGGTAATGTGTTGGTAGAAATAATAATTTGCAGAGCCAGGTGAAGGGCGGATATCGACAACCATCGGGTTCAGGAAACGGGCAACAGGTTCTGTGATTGCAGATTCATGCGAATCCGGCGTAACAGGTACATCCACTCCGAGAAGTTTTGATACAGGCTTTGCCCATGCACCGGCTGCATTGATAACTGTCTCCCCGAAGTAATCTCCTGTGCGGGTGCGAATACCAACAACTCTGTCTCCCTTACGAATGAAATCTATCACTTTTTCATTGAAAAGGTATTCCGCGCCAAGTTTCATGGATTGTGTGTAGAAAGAATGTATTGACAATAGAGGCGACGCGTTGCCATCATCAGGCGAGTATGTACCTCCCAGCAAATCTCTTGATTGAAGATCAGGAACAATCTCCAATAGGCTGGGTTTATCCAGCCAACTAATGTTCAAGTTATAAGATTTCTGAACCACTAATAGATCTTTGAGGATCTGAGCCTCACGATCCCGATAAGCAACGAAGCAGTATCCTCCGGCAAACCACTCGATATCATCGCCTGTTTCCTGCTGCCAATTCGAGAATATTTCAATGGATCGCTGACATAACCTGATTTTTGCTGGATCGGAGTGAGTAGCTCGAATACCGCCAATGGCTTTTTTGTTGGATCCCTGACCAACCGATGGAGCGCTATCAACCACCAATACTTTAATGCCCGATTTTGCCAGGTAGTACGCTGTGGGTGTTCCAATAGACCCCGCACCAATCACAATCACATCATAGGTTTTATGCATCATGATTTATCTTCCTCAGACGGTAAACCTGCAAAAGTGCCCAATGGTACTTCCATAAAGATGGGACGCTTAGTTTGAGCCTGTACCTTTGATGGATCTATTCCCTCATCAAGAAATAGGCGATGGATTAAACCGCTGCAGGTTTTTGATCCACAAGCACCCATCATCGCCCGTGTAACCGTCTTTATCTCATTAAGGTCAGTCATCCCTTTGCGAATCAGCTCTCGGATCTCGCCGGCAGTCACCCTCTCGCACCTGCAAACGATCGTATCATCTGCGATTCTCTGGACATAATGATCCATGGGTTGGATTGCAGTGATTTCCTGAACCTGGATGCCTGCAATTTTCTGTGCGTAATCTTCAGGAGCATATACCCGGACAATAATTGTTCGGTCATTTTTCTTAAGAGTGCTAATTTCTGCAACTTCAACTTCACCGAGCGCATTGCCGGATGTGTCCATGACTGTGACAAAGTCACCCTTATTAATCCGACCATAGTGAAATTCATAGGGAATGGAGACCAGGGGCAAATTGGGATTCTTGCGGTAATCAACCAGGCTGATCGCCAATCCCGGGCAAATATTAAGGCATTTTTCGCAACCACTGCAGCAGTAATTATTGCCAAGAAATTTTGGAACCTGCCGAATATCGCTCTTTTCAATGAAGATTAACCCCTGCGGGCAAATGGATGAACATGGATCACATGGAATTTCTTGCGTGCAATGGATGATTGGCAGAACCCCCTCATTCAAATCTGGTGACTCTACTTCTTCGCTTTTCCCCGGTCGCGATTTCAATACTTTTGCCATTTTGTACCAATTGGACGGGACTGGTTCTGTGGAATGTCCTAACAGGGAAGCAATTTCCAATCCCTTGATCTTCCCAGAGAAAATGGCTGCAGATGCTTCAGCTATCTCTTCCGCATCTCCGGCAGCTAGCGCGGTCATTCCAAAATCTTTTGCCTTGGCGAAGAACTCATTAACTGGGTCCAATCCAACTGCAACCAATATCGTGTCACACGCAAAAGACCTCTCAGTTCCTGGAATGGGTCTAAAATCTTTATCAATACTGGCAATGGTAATAGATTCCACTGCATCTGATCCATTAGCGCTGAGCACGGTATGGCTGGTATATATGGGAACACCCATTCTCGATAGCTTATCCTTGTGGACTTTGTATCCTCCACATTCAGATAATGCTTCCACCAGACCCACAACCTGAATACCTGCCTGGAGGGCATGATAACCCGCTATCAATCCCACATTGCCCCCACCGACAATAAATAACTTTTCGGCCGGCAATACCAGATCCCGATTTAGTAATGTCTGAAAGGCACCTGCCCCAAATACGCCAGGCAAGGTGTTTCCTCGGAAGGTGAGTGATTTTTCTCTTGCGCCGGTCGCCACTAACAAAATCTCGGGGGTGACCAAAACATACTCCTCACCATTTTTAAGAATGCCAACCTTTTTATCACTATAAACAGCCAGTGCTGTGGTCTGCAACCAAATATTAATGGATGGAAAATTTTTCAGCTCGGTTTGCAGTTTATCTGCAATGTCAATTCCACGGGTTCCTGCATAAACTGCGTTGATCGAACCAAAAAAACGGTGGGTTTGCAATACCAATTTTCCGCCCAGTTTTTGTTTATCATCAATGAGAATAGCTTCGATACCCAGTTTTCCAAGCTCTATGGCTGCAGATAACCCAGCAGGACCACCTCCCAAAATTAATACCGGGATTTTGATTTCCTGAATGGGTTGGGTAGTAACTTCTGGTGATTCTATTTTGGGTAGTTCTGGCAACCCATCCATGGGGAAGCAAACCATTCCATCTTTGATCACCTCTACGCAGGCTTTTACAGGTCGATGGTTCGCGATGACCATGCATTGTGAACACTGCCCATTTGCGCAAAATATTCCCAATGGAGCCCCATCTTTTACATGATGACCAAATACATGGATACCATTAGCATATAAAGCTGCAGCAATAGTCTCACCCTCACAGGCACTCAACTGCAGGTCCTGCCAATAAAAACCTATTTCGTTTCTTTCAGGAATGGGAAGAATTGGATGTGCAGTTACTCTGTAATTACTCATGGCGCTGATTTTGCTCCTTTATTACACAGTAGAAATCATCCGAAGTCATCGTACCATATCGCTTCCAGACGATTATAATTGAACTATCATATAGTAATCATTGGATGATTTATTTTTCCCTGGAGGAATTATGAAGAAAATTGCTGTACTCACGAGTGGAGGAGATGCGCCCGGAATGAATGCAGCCATCCGTGCTGTAGTGCGTGGTGGCATTGAAAAAGGGTGGGACGTGTATGGTATCAAACTCGGATACCAGGGTTTACTGCGTGGAAACATAGTGCAGATGGGACGCCGCGATGTAGGTGGAATTATGCAGCATGGTGGAACTGTGCTGGGAAGTGCCCGCTGCCTTGAGTTCAAGACAGAAGCCGGACAAAAGGAAGCAATTCGCGTATTGAACCAAAATGATATCGAAGCGCTGGTAGTTATTGGAGGGAATGGATCGCAAACAGGTGCGTATGCCCTTCACAAATTGGGTTTTCCGGTTGTTGGCATTGCCAGCACGATTGATAATGATTTATACGGTTCAGATATCACGATCGGTGTGGATACTGCCCTCAACATAGCTCTGGAAGCCATGGACAGGCTTAAAGTGACTGCATCATCCCATCAGCGCGCTTTTCTGCTCGAGGTTATGGGTAGAAATTGTGGATATCTGGCGTTAATGACTGGAATAGCCGGCGGCGCAGAAGCGATTGTTTTACCCGAGATTGAAACCGATCCTGAAGCAATTGCGCAGAAACTGGTAAAAGCTTACGAAAAAGGCAAAGCTCATGCCTTGATCGTTGTGGCTGAAGGAGCAAAGTACAACGCAGATGCACTCATTGCTTACTTCAGTGAGCATCAGGAAAGGTTAGGATTTGAGGTACGAGCGACCATATTAGGCCACACCCAGCGCGGTGGTACTCCCAGCGCATATGACCGAATCCTCGCTACCCGGCTTGGTTTTGGTGCAGTTGAGTTCCTGAGCCAGGAGAAATTCGGTGTTCTTTCGGGATGGGTGGCAAACAAAATTAATGCCACACCGTTAGAAGAAGTGGTTAATGGAAAAAAACCACTCGACACAAAATTGCTTGAAATGGAAGGTATTCTGGATAAATAGTTGTCGGAAATTTGGAAAAGGGTTTTGCTCAGATCATCTGGCAAAACCCTTTTTTTTATTGTCCGGTCCGTTGTTTTAATGAAGATTCGATAAATCCATCCAAATCTCCATCAAGTACAGCCTGCGTGTTGCCCATCTCAAAGTCAGTCCGGTGATCTTTCACCAGTTGATATGGATGAAGCACATATGAGCGGATCTGACTTCCCCACTCAGTTTTTTGGTACTCTCCCCGTAAATCAGCCAGCTGTTTTTCCATCTCTACTTCTCGAATTTCCCGCAACCGGGCTTTGAGAACTTTCATTGCGTTCTCTCTATTCTGCAGCTGGGAGCGTTCGTTCTGACATGAAACTACAATCCCCGAAGGGAGATGTGTTATGCGGATGGCGGTTGCATTTTTCTGAACGTTCTGTCCGCCAGCGCTGGATGATCGGAAAACGTCAATTTTCAAATCCTCAGTGTTTACTTCGAGGTCGTCATCATCGTCATGAGTTACCGGTAGTACTTCCACCTGTGCAAATGAAGTGTGACGGCGGTGGGCAGCATCGAAAGGAGATAGTCTCACCAACCTGTGTACACCCTTCTCCTGGCGTAGGTAACCGTACGCGTATGGACCTTCCACAGAAATTGTCACACTCTTGATGCCCGCTTCCTCACCATCTGATTGGTCAATTATCTCTGAGGAATAACCTTTTCTTTCAATCCAACGAAGGTACATTCGCATCATTATGGCTGCCCAATCCTGAGAATCAGTTCCGCCCGCACCGGCGTTAATGGTTAAGAGTGCGTCCCCTCGGTCGTATTTTCCCCCTAATAAAACATCAAATTGACGTCTTGCTAACTCGGTTTCGAGTAGGCTTAATTCATTTTCCAGTTCAGTACGCATATTTTCATCGCCCATTTGGGCAAGTTCATGAATATCCTTTGCCTGGCTGAATAACTTGTTCCATAAATTGACATCTTCTTCCAGGTTGGAAATCGACTTCATCAGTTGCTTGGCTTTTATGTTGTCATTCCAGACATCTGGATCCTCTGCCTGCTTTTTCTTAATATTTAACTCATCGCTTTTTTTTGCGATGTCAAAGATGCTCCATAATTTGGGTTATGGATTTCAAATTTTCAACAGCCCTGTTTTCAAGATCCAACATAAGATAACTCCTCTAATTAAAAATCCCATCGACAAATTTATCGGGATCAAAAGGTTCCAAATCTTCCAGTTTTTCTCCCAAACCAGCAAATAAAATGGGTAAATTGAGTTCCTTCTGTATGGCAAAAGCCATTCCGCCTTTGGATGAAGAATCCAACTTGGATAGGATTACTCCATCTACATGAGCAGATTCTTTGAATTGCCGTGCCTGCTGGAATGCATTTTGCCCGGTAGTAGCATCTAAAACGATCCAGACCGCGTGAGGGGCACCTGGAAAGGCTTTTCCTGATACCCGATATACTTTTTTCAATTCTTCCATCAGGTTGTATTTTGTATGTAGTCTTCCAGCAGTATCAATGAATAGCAAATCAATATTTTTATTTCTTGCAGCCTGGATGGCATCAAACGCTACAGCACCTGGATCTCCATTTTCCTGACCGGCGATTACCGGGATGGATAACCTCTCCCCCCATACTTTCAGCTGGTCTACAGCAGCTGCGCGGTAAGTATCAGCTGCACCAAACATGACCTGCATCCCAGCTTTTTGATACATAGCACCCAACTTGGCTATTGTAGTCGTCTTTCCAGATCCATTTACACCCACTACTAAAATAACACAAGGCCGGGTTGAAAATTCCACAGGTGGGGGAGGTAGGAGACGATTTTTAAGTTCTGTCTTCAACGCTTGCTGATACTGCTCTCCACGGGTTATCCCTTGACTTGAGACTGTTTTCTTCATGGAGATAATGATTTCTTGCGTTGTTGCAGTGCCTAAATCTGCCTGAATTAAGAGTGCTTCCAGGTCATCCCACGTCTCTGCTGTCACATCAGATGCTCCAAATAATGTAGCTATCTTCCCAAACGTCACATTTCGGGTTTTTAATAATCCGCTTTTCCATTGATCGAGCATCGATGGCATTATCTTCTCCTAATCAGATGTGGAAGATGCAAGTTGACCACAACCTGCCTGGATATCAATTCCACGGCGTAAACGAATTGTACAAGGGATTCCGGCTTTTTCGAGAGTATCTTTGAATTTCTCTGCCCTTTCACGATTGGTTGCTTTCCCTGAATAATTCGCAGTCGGATTTAATTGGATTGCATTAACATGGCATAGCATTCCATGTAGTTTTCTGGCTAATTCATATGCCGATTCAGGAGTGTCATTTACTCCTTCAATTAATGCCCACTCAAAAGTGATTCTCCTGTGGGTAAGGTCTATGTATTGCCGGCATGCATCCAGTAATTGATCAACGGGGTATTTCTTGTTAACCGGCATCATTTTGGATCTAAGTTCATCATCCACGGTGTGCAGGCTTACTGCCAAATTCACCTGGCTTTTCAGATTTGCGAAATCCAGAATCCTGGGAACAATACCCACGGTTGACACCGTCATTCTGCGAGCGCCTAAGTTTAATCCATCAGGATCGTTTAGGATTTCGATTGCTTTTAATAAGTTATGATAATTTTGGAACGGTTCACCCATTCCCATGAAAACGATATTTTTTACTCTTTTTTGTTTTAGTGCCAGGATACGATTGAAATAAACAACTTGTTCCACAATTTCACCAGCGGATAGATTGCGAAAAAATCCCATTTGCCCGGTTGCACAGAATGTACACCCCATGGCGCAACCGGATTGGGTTGATACACAGAGAGTATCGCGCTCTGTGTATTGCATCCACACAGTCTCAATCTTTCGCTGATCGGGGAGGGAGAATAGAACCTTAGTGGTTTCTTTGTCTTTAGATCGAATCGAACGGATAGGTGTGCAGCTCTGGAAAGAAAACTTCGCTGTCAAGATATTTCGCATAGTTAACGGAAGGTTTGAAAATTCTTCCGGTGATGCCCAACCATTTTGATAAATGCCTTTCCATATTTGACCAACTCGATATGCTGGTAAATTGAGCTCTGAAAACGCCAAAGATAAATCTGGAGCTGATAAATCATATATGAGTGGTAGGGAAGGGGAGGATTCCAATTTTATAGCCCAACCAGTTCTGCTAAATCACTTCCAATGAAATCAGGAGCAGGTGACCACGCTCTTGCCTGATCAAGTGTGGTTACACCCGAAAGAACCAGCGCACTCTTACAACCGGTATTCTGTGCAGCGAGGATATCTGTCTCCAGCCGGTCGCCGACTACCAAAACACTCTGCGCGGGGAGGGAGAGACGTTCTAATGATATCTGAATTAATACCTTGCCTGGTTTTCCCACAAAAAGCGGTTCCTGTTCAGCTGCAGTGGCTATGGCAGCGATGATTGCTCCTGCACCGGGAGTAAGCCCATGTGGAGTAGGGAAGGTCTTATCTGGATTGGTTCCGATAAATTTTGCCCCTTTACGGATCAAAGTTGCGGCTGTACTAATTTTTTGATAGGTGATCTCTCTATCCACTCCAGCAATAACCACCTTCACATCATCATTCGACATCGGATAGCCGGCTGCAACAATAGCATTGATTAAACTGGGTGCTCCTACAACATGAACCGGCGATCCAGTAGGAAAATTGGTTTTGAGATAAGATATGACAGCCATGGCAGATGTGGTAATTTGCCACGGTTCCAGCAGCACTTTGAAGCCCATAAACTTATCAAGATACTGTTCCACTGAACGAGTCGCATTGTTGGTCGCCAGAACCGTTTTCAGATTCAATTCTTGAAGGCGGTTGAATATGACATGGAGATCTCCAATAGTCTCAGAATCCCTCCAGAGTACACCATCCATATCCAAAATTACGCCATGAATATTATTTTTCGTAAAATCAATCACCTTCATCTCCTTAAATCAGCCAGTCCCAATTATACCCATTCATTAGGAATCAGTATTTTTCGAGTAGATTGTTACCAGCAACAGAAAACCGAGGCAATTTCACCTCGGTTTAAATTAGAGATACCTGAATATTTATTTTGTTGCAGTCTTTTCGTTCGCGGCTAATACCTGATCGACAAGGCCATAATCCAAAGCCTGTTTTGCATCCATGAAGAAATCGCGTTCGGTGTCTCGTTGAATGACTTCCATAGACTGCCCGGTCCGTTCAGCCATAATCTCATTCAATCTCTGGCGTAAGCGGAGGATTTCACGTGCGTGGATTTCAATATCAGTTGCCTGTCCTTGCGCGCCACCCAGCGGTTGATGCATGTGAATAGTGGCGTGGGGCAGGGCATACCGCTGACCTTTGGTGCCCGCTGCCAGTAAAACAGTCCCAAATGACGCGGAAAAGCCAACTGCAAAGGTGGATACTGGATTGGAGATCATCTGCATTGTGTCATAAATAGCCAGTCCGGCATAAATATGACCACCCGGGGAATTGATATACATGTGTATGGGGCGCTCCGGATCCTCACGATTGAGGAATAACAGCTGCGCCACTACTAAATTTGCCACCTGGTCGTCTATGGGAGTACCCAGGAAGATGATCCGTTCTTTCAATAAGAGCGAAAAAATATCATACGCCCGCTCACCCTTACCCGATGATTCAATAACCATCGGAATAACATTCTTGATCGTCGGGATGCTCATTGATTTCACTCCTTTACTTGCTCTCTTCATCCTTAACCGCTTTTGCTTTTGTTTTCCGCACTTTGGGTTTTACTTCACTTACTTCTGTATTTTCAGCTACAGTTTCAGAAGAACCACCGGTTGCGATTCGTTTCAGCGCTTCATAGGTGCGGCGATTCATTACACGAGATGCCGCTTCCATTGCTATTGCATTTACCAGCTTTTCTTTGGACATCTTCTTGACCAATTTGTCGAAATCCTGGGTTGTCGAAGCAAGATCATGCAGTGTATCGTGGTAACTTTCTTCAATTTCCTTGTCGCTCAGTTCAATTTTCTCAGCTTTGGAAATTTCATTCATAATTAAAGTTCTTTCCAGGCGTGTTTTTGCCTGGGGAAGAAGCTCTGATTCTTCAAATTCTTCGCGAGTTTTCTGATTCATTTTCAGGTAAGCATCCAGATCCATGTGCCGGCTTGCAAGATCGCGTTCGAAGGTTTTGAGCAGTTCAGCCTTCTCATCATCTAAAATCTGGGGTGGATACTTGATCGTAGCTTTTTCTTTGATTAATTCGATCACACGGTTGTAGTAATCAAAATCATACTCAGCCTGTTTGTCCTGTTCCAATTGAGTGCGGATTACTTTTTTGAAGTCATCCACGGTTTCGAAAGATCCGAAGTTTTTGATAAAATTCTCATCCAGTTCAGGAAGGATCATCTTTTTGATGCTTTGAACACTTACTGCGTAATCAACAGATTTTCCTTTTAGTTTTTCGTCATGAAAATCCGCCGGGTAATCAAAAGATACTTTAATTTCTTTTTCAGCGGTTGCTCCGATTAGTTTTTGGCTGAAGCCTTTATACGGAAATTCTTTATCGCTGATCTCTTTCTTTGAGTCTATCTTTATCTGTAGCGGTCTTTCAGGTATAACTACATCCTCACCAGATTTACCCTCTATTTTGACAAAAACAACATCCCCAACTTTTGCCGCACCTTCAACAGGCTCGAGTGTGGCGGAGTAGGACCTGTATTGTTCGATTACTTTTTCAATTTCAGATTCTTCAACACCCTTATATTCATACGGCAACCGAACTGAGGTGTACTCACTCAGGTTCACTTCGGGTGCCAGAGGAACAATAAATGATAAAGTGAGGGGATCCATACTGACAATATCATCCAATGATCCCATCGCACCAGGTTCGATATTTTGTTCTTTCAAAATCTGAGGGTAAATTTCCTCAGTTACCATTTCTATGGCTTCTTCTCGGACTCTCTCTTCACCAACATGGCGAATTACCATTTCAAATGGTGCTTTTCCAGGTCGAAATCCAGGGATCCTATTATGTTCTGAAATATGCCTGGCAGCCTTTTTCATTTTTCGTTCTAGAATTTCAGGTTCCAGTTCAACAACGAGCTTAACTTGATGATCATCACGGGGGGTGGTTTCGATTTTCAACTTTATCTTCCTTCAAAAGTAATGGTTTTTAAGCAATAATGGGGAAAGCGGGGGTCGAACCCGCACGCCTTGCGGCACATGATCCTAAGTCATGCCTGTCTGCCAATTCCAGCATTTC
>CAZRKL010000074.1:0-12441 GCA_964600595.1 uncultured Leptolinea sp. | reverse complement strand
GGCACCTCTCCCTGGATTGTGCGAGATCAGAATAACCTGCAGGGCAATTGGGATATTCTGGCGGGAGAAACATACTATCTGCCAATAGTGGTTGACCAATCCAGTGTGTTACCCGTTTCACCCCTCGACAAAATTAGCATCAGCCCGCTTCCCCTTGTTCAGGGGGAGACTACAGTTATTGAAATTGAAGATCTGTCCAACGCGACTTACGGGGGCAGTCTTTCAGGTCACGAACTCACATTCTCAAAAACCGGTGAGAATACCGCCGTGAGCCTGCAGGGCATCCATGCGATGCAAGAACCGGGAATCTACCCATTCCTGTTGACTGCAACAACCCAAGATGGCACAAAAGTAATGGCTGAAAAAATGGTGATCATTCAAGACGGATTTTACAACCAGGATCCCCGCCTCATTGTTGACTATAGTTTTATAGATCCAGTAGTTACCATCCCTGAAAATGAGTGGTTAACCAACCTGACCAGTGTATATACACCTGAAAAGTATTGGGATGGATTATGGATCAGCCCATCACCCTTTAGTTATCGGGAATGCATCAATTCAAAATATGGCAACAGACGCGCATATAATGATGGTCCTTTTGAGAATTTTCATTCTGGTCTGGACTTTTGCGGAGGGGAAGGAACGCAGATTTTCGCCCCGGCAGCCGGCGTTGTGGTATTTGCCGGTGAAAAAACCGTTCGCGGGAACGCAACCATCATTGATCACGGCAGAGGAATTTTTACCGGTTATTGGCACCAATCTCAGATTAATGTCCAGACCGGCGATGTGGTTGCACCCGGAGATGTCATTGGGCTGGTTGGGGCTACAGGCAGGGTAACCGGTGCTCATTTGCATTTTGAAATTTGGGCTGGGGGCGTCCAGGTACAGCCGTTGGATTGGCTGGAAAATGTCTATCCTTGAGTATGCTTAATTAAAATATCCTGACCGAGATAACCAGAATACCAACCCGGTAAAGGTATCTACACCCGAAGAACTGCCCCATGAGAGCAAGTTATTCGTAATATTATTTGGATTCCCATTGCCGATCATGATTTCATCAAAGGCATCAATAATGCGTTTATCAGCTTGACCCATAAAAGCCCATTTAAGAATAGCAGCGCTGATCAGCGTAGTTTTCTGCCACGCCATTTCCTGCAGCTGGTTCTGCCAACCCGCAGGTATAACCATCGCCCCATTGCCTATTGAATATCGTGATAGAGCCAGTGCTATCCCGCACAGAAAATCATCCCCTGAAGGAGTAAGCCCTCTACCCCAACCTACCAGGTTTTCAAGCGCTTTTACATCAAATGGTATTTCAGACGTGAGCAAGTCTGTAAATCTGGTTTCTTCATTAGAAACCAATGGAACCGAATTATCCAAAATTGATGGGATAAGATCGGCCAGGCTTTTAACACTATTTTCAATAATCAGGCTATATACATCTGAGATATTTTCTTTGGATGGATGGATGGTTTCAGGGACATCAGGCGGGTACCAGAGTGCAGCATCTTTTAAATTAATACACAATCCGCTTCTAAAACGTATTTGGTGAGCCTCGTATCCAACCTCTTCGCCAGGTTGAAAAGCATGGACTGGCAAAACAGGAATATTTATCGTGAGGGGACCTGGGTGACAGCTCGCAGTGAGAAATACAATCAAGTTGGGATGGATTTTGAGAAAAATTCCTTGCGAGGTAACCCCCTGAACATGCATCAATTGATCAATATCGTAAATCGATTGAACAGCCTCTCCAATGATGGTTGCATTGATCTGATGTGATTTATATCCGTCCATAGTTAACGATTATAGTAGACAATGATATGACAAAAGTCAGGGTTTGTCTGACATCTTTATACTTGACCTTTAAGTTTGGAATCCGCATAATAGAATTTACATTGTACTCGTCGATTTTTTTCCGAAATTCCCATACTCACAAGAAAGGCAGGTGATGAATAATCTCGTGCCGGAATTATGATTTAACCCTCCAGGCACAACTCAACCCCTTTTTTAAGTTCTGGCAGATAAGCCAGATGCAAGTCAAGATTAACATTGATCCAACAATATTTTATGAAAGAGAGGATGTGAAATTATATGATCTCTGCGCATCCAGGGTTACCTGAATTTGACTATGTCAGGCCAGCCACTCTCGCCGAAGCCAGCCAGTTTTTGGCTGGTCACGCAGCGGAAGCCCGTCCATTTTCTGGTGGGACGGATTGTTTTGTAAGAATGCGTGACGGCTTTTTCACCCCCAAATATCTGGTAGATATTAAATCTTTGGAAGGAACAACAGTCTTAAGCTTCGATGCCAAGGCTGGTCTTACGATTGGTGCAGCTGTTCCAATGAACCGCGTTGCAGCCCTTCCTGAAGTTATAAAACACTACCCGGTACTGGTTGAGGCGATTAAATCAGTGGCCAGCTACCAGTTACGCAACCGCGCAACCATTATTGGCAACATCTGCAATGCATCACCCGCAGGTGACACAATCGGCTCCACTCTCGTTTATAACGGTGTCTTGAATATTCATGGTGTGGATGGAGCGAAGAAAGTTGCTGTTCGTGAATTCTTCACAGGCCCAGGCAAGAATGTTCTCAAACCCGGAGATATTGTCCTCTCCATCACCCTTCCTGTACCTCCGACCGGTCATACCGGTAAATATATTAAATTAGGTCGTAACCGATTGAGCGATCTGGCTATCGTCGGTGTTACCGCTCTTGGCATCAAAGATTCCACGACAAAATCCGGCTACCGGTTCTCTTTGGCTGTTGCTTCTGTTGCCCCAACACCGTATGTTCTCACAAAAGCGGAAGAAGTTTTGGCAGCAAAATCCATAACAGCAGAAACCATAGCCGAAGCCGCCCAGGCTGCCATGGATAGTGTAACTCCCATCGATGATGTACGCGGCAGCGCTTCCTAC
The DNA here is from genome assembly GCA_964600595.1 of uncultured Leptolinea sp. Lineage (GTDB taxonomy): Bacteria > Chloroflexota > Anaerolineae > Anaerolineales > Anaerolineaceae > DAIOEK01. The sequence continues at coordinate 9,525 of CAZRKL010000074.1, read as the reverse complement.
AGAAAATTCATGGTGCGTAACCTGACCAAACGGGCAGTGGAAGACACCTTGAAAAAACTGGGTTAATGGTAATTATTTCGGAGGCAACTATGAGTTTTCATCAAATTACTTGCAAGGTAAACGGAGAGGAAGAAATTGTTACAGTTCCCTCCAATATGACCCTCCTCACCATGCTTCGTGAAGTATTATCTTTAACGGGCACAAAAAACGGATGTACTGCTGGCGAATGTGGTGCCTGCACCGTTCTGGTCGATGGAGAACCTGTAAACAGCTGTATGATGCTTGCCGTCGAAGCTGAAGGAAAAGACATTGTCACGGTTGAAGGTCTGGCAATAGATGGAAAACTGGATATTGTCCAGGAAACCATTATTGAAAAAGGTGGTGTTCAGTGTGGTTTCTGCACCCCAGGTATGCTGATTTCAGCCCGTGCGTTACTCAACCGCAATCCCAATCCCAGCGAAGAAGATGTTGTCGAAGCGCTGGTTGGAAATTTGTGCCGCTGCACTGGATATTCCAGGATCATTGAATCCGTTCAAGCAGCCGCCAAGCGGTCATAATTCCAAATCCGATTGGAGAAAAGGAGACTGCATATGGCTCAAGCTGATACAAAACTCGGGACTTTTAGCCCGGTCGGAAAAAGCGTTCGCCGCCTGGATGTACTGGAAAAAGTAACTGGTAGCGCTCATTACACCGATGACATTCCCTTCGGGAATGCATTACTATTCGGTCGTGTGAAACGAAGCCCGGTTGCCCATGGCATCATCAAGCGAATCGACATATCAAAAGCAAAAGCCCTGCCTGGCGTAAAAGTTGTCGTTACCGGGAAAGACTTTCCCAACCTGGTTGGCTTGTATCTGAAAGATAAAACCATCTTCGCGATCGACCGCGTTCGCTTTATTGGTGAAGCAATCGCTGCGGTTGCTGCTACATCTGAAGAGATCGCTGAAAAAGCGGTAGATCTAATCGAAGTGGATATTGAACCTCTACCCGCGGTGTTTGATGCGGAATTTGGTTCAACCAAAGACGCACCGTTACTGCACCCGGATCTTGGCAGCTATGAATGCCCCAATTTCATCTTCCCGGTTCCCGGAACAAATATTGCCAACCATTTCAAGATCCGCAAAGGCGATACGGAAGAAGCCTTCAAAAAATGCACCACGATCATTGAAAAGAAATTCCGCATCCCCCACGTACAGCATGTGCCGATTGAACCGCATATCGCTGTAGCGCAGGTGGAACCAGATGGCGATGTTACGGTTTGGGCATCTTCTCAATCACCATTTGCCCAGAGAAATTCTTTTGCCAAAGCCCTGGGAATTTCTGAAAGCAAAGTCCGCGTGATCGCCCCTTACGTAGGCGGTGGCTTCGGCTGCAAAGCTGGAGTTACCATGGAAAATGTAGCCGTGGCGCTCGCTTCGAAAGCTGGTGGAAGACCGGTAAAAGTTCGATTAACTCGTGAAGAAGAATTCTTTACCAACTTCGTCCGCCAGGGGTTGATCATCAACCTGAAAATCGGGTGCGATGCGCAAGGTAATGTCCTTGCCATGGAAAACACCCAGTACTGGGATGGCGGCGCGTCTACTGAATATGGTGTGAATATCACGCGGGCGGGTGGCTATAACTCATCCGGTCCATTCGATATTCCGAATGTAAAAACCGACGCTCTGTGCGTTTACACGAACCATCCCATCGGAGGCGCATACCGTGGATTCGGCATGTCTGAATTGCACGCTGGCATCATCCAGGTGATGGATATGCTCGCTGAAAAGATCGGTATGGATAAGACCGAGTTCCTCAAGAAAAATGCAATTCAGGGAGGCGATTTCAATGTCACTGGCATGAAGATGCATCCGGTTGGTTTACAGGAATGTATTGATGCCGTTTCCAAAGAAATCAAGATGGGTGTCAAGGAACCTGCCAGCGCGCCGCACAAGAAACGTGGTAAAGGCATTGGTATTGTCTGGAAAGCCCCTTCCATGCCCCCGAATGCCGGATCCAGCTCTGAAGTTCGCCTGAACGAAGACGGTTCTGTAACTGTCTCAGTCGGTGGACAGGAAATCGGTCAGGGTACCTTCACCGCCATGGCGCAAATAGCTGCTGAAGCTCTGGGCGTTTCTTATGAAATGGTGAAGATTGAGGGTCCTGTCGATACACGCTACAGCCCGTACGAATGGCAAACTGTGGCATCCCGCCTTACCTGGAGTATGGGTAATGCGGTCCGCCGCGCAGCTGAAGATGCCCGCAAGAATATCCTCGAGATGGTGGGAGAAGCCTGGAAGGAAAATCCGGCAGACCTCGACATCAAAGAAGGTGTGGTGATCTCCCTCAAATCGGAAAACACCATTCCGCTCAAGAATATTGTTGTCTATGGCATTTCACGAGATGATGACAAAGGATACATCGGCGGTCCAGTTCTTGGACGCGGCAGTTTTATGCCCACCTATGTGACTGGTCTGGATAAAGACACCGGTCAGGGTGAACGGGCTGTGGTTCACTACACAACCGGATGCCAGGGAATTGATCTGGAAATTGACACCATCACCGGGCAGATCGAAATCTTGAAAGCAGTTTCTGCTTTTGATGTCGGTAAAGCCATCAACCCTGATCTTGTCAAAGCTCAGATCGAAGGCGGCTTTATCCAGGGCATGAGTTCGGCTATGTTCGAAGAGATGAAACTGGTCAATGGTGTAATGAAAAATCCCAGCTTTGTCGATTATCGTATTGCCACAACGGCAGACCTGCCAAAAGAAAACAAGGCGATCTTCGTCGAAACAGCGCAGGATGATGGTCCATGGGGCGCCCGCGGTATCGGTGAACATCCCATGACTCCAACCATCGGGGTCCTGGCTAACGCCATTTATGACGCGGTTGGTGTGAGGGTATCCAATCCTCCGCTATCAGCCGAAAAGATATACCTGGCAATGGTTGAAGCAGGTAAAGTAGATTAATAAAAGTGTTATGGAGTGTATCGGCGAAAGCCGGTACACTCTTCTTAATAAATCATGACAATATGGGTGTGGTATCTGAACACTATCACTTGTATTGTCAGCAGCAAATTGGATAGACTAAAAGTAATTACTAACTAAATGGAGGTTCATTATATGGGATCGTCCTCAGAAGACATGATCAAGAAATTGAAAGAGATGCGTGCCAAACTCGCTGAAGGTGGCGGGCAGAAGCGCATCGACGCTCAGCATGAAAAAGGGAAAATGACTGCTCGCGAAAGGATTACGCAGATGCTCGATGCCGGATCCTTCCAGGAAGTTGAACCCTTCATGGAGCACCGCTTCACCGATTTTGACCTGGATAAGGATCGATATTTGGGCGATGGCGTGGTGGCTGGTTTCGGAAAAATCGACGGCCGCCGCGTTTGTGTTTATGCCCAGGATTTCACCGTTATGGGTGGGTCATTCGGCGAAGTTGCTGGCAAAAAGATCTCTAAAGTTATGGATCTGGCAGCAACTGCTGGTATTCCCGTCATCGGCATCAATGATGGTGGCGGTGCCCGGATTCAAGAAGGTATCTGGAGTCTGGAAGCTTACGGTGAAGTCTTCTACCGCAACGTTCAGTCATCAGGCGTCATTCCTCAAATTAGTGTCATCATGGGACCCTGCGCCGGTGGTGCAGTCTACTCGCCCGCCATTCAAGACTTTATTATCATGGTCCGTGGTATGGGAAATATGTACATCACTGGTCCTCAGGTTATTAAAGCCGTTACCGGTGAAGAGATTGATAGTGAACAGTTGGGTGGTGCAGATGCGCACAGCTCAATTAGTGGTGTGGCGCACTTCGCAGTGGATAGTGAGCAGGATGCATTCGATGCGATCCGGAAGATCCTATCCTACATCCCCTCCAACAATACTGAAGCTGGACCTTCCTATGCAAGTGACGATGACCCCAACCGCGCCGATCCTGAACTGAACACCATCGTCCCGGCTGATCCAAGCACTTCTTTCGATATGCACGATGTCATTTCCCGTGTATTTGATCTGGATAGCTTCTATGAAGTGTCAGCAGCATTTGCCCAGAACGCAATCATCGGTTTTGCCCGTCTGCATGGTCAGTCTGTTGGTGTAGTTTGCCAGCAACCCGCTGTTATGGCTGGCTCCATCGACATCAATGCTTCAGACAAAATCGCCCGCTTTGTACGGTTCTGCGATGCTTTCAATCTGCCCATTGTTACATTCAGTGACTCACCCGGCTTCCTGCCCGGAGTTGCCCAGGAACATGGTGGAATTATTCGGCATGGCGCGAAAATTCTATACGCTTATGCAGAAGCATCTGTTCCCAAGATCACAGTCATCACCCGTAAGGGCTATGGTGGCGCCATGATCGTGATGGGATCAAAATACCTGCGCGCTGACCTGGTTTACGCTTGGCCATCCTCTGAAATCGCTGTCATGGGTGCTGAAGGTGCGGTTAATATTCTTAAACGCAAAGAACTAAAAGAAGCTGCCAATCCAGATGAAGAACGGGCTCGCCTGGTTCAGGAATACCGGGACAAGTTCGCAAATCCATACGCAGCCGCCTCAGCAGGACATATTGATGATGTGATTCTACCCTCTGAAACCCGCCAACGCCTGATCGCAGCCCTGGAATTGTTGAAGGATAAGCAAGCTACCCTGCCCTCTAGAAAACACGGCAGTATCCCGCTGTAAAATAATTAGCTTAAGAGGAGGTGTAAATTGAATCCAATTCAACAGGGACTGTACATCAGTGTGGTCGGGATTATAGTCCTGTTTATAGTCTGCGCAATTTTCTATTTCCTGCTTGTCGGGTTGCAGGCAATCTTCCCTGATAAGTCGCAAAAAGAAGAAAAAGAGGAACAGGAGATTGCTCCTGTGAAAGTAACACCCTCTGACGATAATTCAATCGTGGCAGCAATAGCAGTTGCTCTTCAATTGGCGCAAACCCAACCATATGAAGGATTGGGGGAGAGTCTACAAGAAAATCGTAGCGCCTGGTGGAGTTCAAGACTGATTACTGCCCATAATAGAAGAAAAAAATAAGATTCAGGTGGTCAAATGACAAAACAAAACTTGATCGTAAATGGAAAAAAATATGAGGTTGAAGTTGGCGATACTACCGGATCATTAGTAGATGTTATCGTCGATGGTGTCAAATACTCGGTTGAAGTGCCCGCTTCCGTCTCGATGCCCAAACCAGCAGTAAAAGCTGATCGCCCGGCAGTATCGGCAAAACCGGCTGCTGCTCCGGTTGTTCGCGCTGCTGCTCCGGTTGCACCATCTGGTTCCGGTAATGAAGTGATCGCACCCATGCCCGGTACTATTCTGGATGTACTGGTAAAAGTAGGCGATAGCGTAACAAAAGGACAGGAAGTTGTCAGCCTCGAAGCAATGAAGATGAGAAACGCTATTCGCAGTCCAAAAGATGGCGTGGTTTCTGGTGTGAGTGTTGTAGCTGGGCAAAAGGTAAAATTCAACGAAATTCTGGTCCAGATCGACTAAGAGGTATACTATGGACCTATCCAAATTGTATTTCCTCATAGAAGCTCCCAGCATGTTTACCTGGCAAGAATTGGTAATGATTGTTATTGGAGCAATTCTGATCTATCTGGCCATTGTAAAAGAGTATGAACCCGTACTACTCCTGCCTATCGGTTTTGGGGCTATCATCACCAACCTGCCCTTAACTGAGATTTTCGGTGAACATGGGTTCATTACCATCATCTACAAAGCGGGCATAGATACAGAACTTTTGCCTCTGCTCCTATTCATCGGGGTGGGCGCAATGTGCGATTTTGGTCCCTTGTATGAAAACCCAAAAATGGTTTTCCTGGGAGCATCTGGTCACATCGGTATCTTCGTAACCCTGATGGTTGCCCTCTTCCTCGGATATGAGATTAAAGACGCTGGCGCCATCGCAGCAATCGGTACTATGGATGGACCGACATCAATTGTTGTTGCAAAAACCCTCTCTCCGAGGTTCCTCGCGCCAATTGCTGTTGCGGCATATAGTTATATGTCGCTGGTTCCCATCATCCAGCCTCCAGTAATGAAGCTGCTAACAACCAAGGCAGAACGTGCCACTCATATGCCCTATTCTGAGCGGAAAGTATCAAAAACCGTCAGAATTATCTTCCCGATCGCGGCTTCGGTTGTTGTTTCTCTCATTGCACCGGCAGCTTCAGCTTTGATCTCAACAATTATGTTTGGTAACTTGTTACGCGAGAGCGGTGTTGTCGATCGCCTGGCAAGTGCCGCAGAAAACGAAATTGCCAATATCACAACTCTATTACTTGGCTTGTGCATCGGTGTCTCAATGCAGGCAGAAAGCTTTGTCCGTGTGGAAACATTCGGTGTTATCGGTCTTGGATTACTGGCATTCGTTTTTGATATGGCCGGTGGTGTACTTTTTGCGAAGCTGCTCTACGTCCTATCAGGCAAGAAATTCAACCCCCTCATTGGGTCTGCTGGAATTAGCGCATTCCCAATGGCAGCCCGTGTAGTTCAGCGGGTTGGACAGGAAGCGGATCCCAGCAACTTCCTCCTCATGCATGCAATGGGTGCGAATGTTGCGGGTCAGCTCGGCAGCGTTGTAGCCGGAGGGCTTCTACTCGCATTTCTTGTAGGTGGAGTTTAGTCTTATAATTAATCGAAGCTAATGAAATTATTAGCTTCGATTTTATTAATTAAAGTTCAGGTAACATCCAGTAAGTATTTATACATACAAAAGGAGAATAACCATGAAACTAATCGATCTAACAATCCCTCTGGGTATTGCCACCCCCCCATGGCCGACCTATGAACCCTTACAGGTGAAATACTTCAAACGGCTTGCTCCAAACGGCGCAAATGGTCAGCTTTTGACCCACTCCAACCACCTGGGCACCCACCTGGATGGTGAAATCCACTTCTACACCGCCGGAAAAGACATTGCCGACCTCGACATGGATTACCTTGTGCATGATGCAGCTGTTGTCGACCTGACCGATGCTGTCGGTGATTACCAGGTGTACACCAGCAAAATGATCGAAGACCGTGTCGAAGTTAAAGAAGGCGATATCCTCGTCATCCATACCGGTTACCATCATTTCGGATGGGATCACCCCACCGCGGATGAAGTCCGCTACATGGTGAAACATCCGGGTCCAGGACAAGAATTCGCAGATTGGGCTAAGAAAAAGAAACTACGCTGGATCGCTGTTGATTGCGGATCTGCTGACCATCCCATGAACACCATCATCCGCACCTGGATGCCCCGCCAGGCCGCTCAGGCTCAGAAAGTCTTCAAGAAATTCTACAATCAGACCATAGAAGAATATTTCGATGATGAGAAGTATCAGCTCATGCACATTAATCTCTTCCCCGAATCCATCATCCACGCAGAATGCTTCGGCGGACAGATCGATCTGTTGCTCAACCGTCGCGTGAAAGTTGGCTTCTTCCCCTGGCGCTTTGTTGATGGCGAATCCTCCATTGGTCGTGCCGTTGCCTTTGTTGAAGATGATGAATATGAAAAATTAATGGCCAAGGCTGCAACCATGCCTAAGACCAAATTTGGTGATGCGTACGACCCGACCCATGTGGAACGGTTAAACAAACTATCCAAAATCTAGTCGTGCAGAAGTACAATTATTTTTATCTATCTTTTTTAAAGGAGAAATGCCGTGAGAATTAATCCCCCCGAGAAAGTAACTGAACAGCAACTGACGATCGACGTTAGCGAGATCGAACCCCTGCTCCAGGCACCGCCCATGGATATGAAACCCTGGCCAGAAGCCATGGTTAAATTAAAAGACGGTCGCACACTCTATATTCGTGAAGCCAAGGTGGAAGAAGCACCCATGATGCTTGAGCACATCAAGAAATACATGGATGTGGATCATGACTTCTATGATATCGTTGGTGCCCGTGTTTATTCAGAAATTCTGGGCTGGTACCGCAAACGCTTAAAGGACCCCTATACCCTCGTCGGTTTAATTGATGGGCTGTGGGTTGGTTTCGCCAATGGTCGTCTGATCAGCGAAGATATCAACGTTAGCCTCCACACCATGGCACTCACCCGTGGCGGACGTATCGGCGCCATCATGTACTATGCCAAGGCATATTATGGTTTTGAAATCCTCGGCAACACCGAGTGGTGGGCGACTTACGAAAGCTACAATGGTTGGATGCGCTGGGGTCTGGGTATGGCTCAGCCTTCTTATCCCTGGCCAGAATACCAGCATGAACTGGGTGGCGCCCGTGTTTACTATGTCACCAAGAAATACTGGGATACCGCTGTAAAGAAATACATCCAGCAGATGGTTGGCGCAGATCTTGATTTCAATGTTCCTGATTCTGTTAAGAAAGCCAACGAAGTTATGCGCGCTCCTGATGAGATTACCGTATAACTGAACATCGATAGTTTTTATGGACCACCCCTGAATATAATCAGGGGTGGTTTTATATTTAGTCAGATTTCTTGTGCTGAGGTTAACCCTAAGGTATAATAACTACGCTATTTTAATAACCCAGAGAAGAGGCAAGGTATGACAGGTGCCCCAGCATTACTCCAGGTAGACCAATGGGAAGCTTATCAGTTTTCACAAAACGACCTGGAATTTATCAACAATTACCTATTTGAATTAGAAACCCCCCAAACAACCCAGGAACTTCTCAGAGCAGTCATACAAAACCGACTGGAACAAGAGAAGAAATCTCTGCAACAAAAACAACTTAAGAACGGCAGGGTGTACTTACCCAAAGACCACTATGAAGCTGGTGAACAGGTTCAGTTCCCTGCGATCGGATGGAAACAGGGAAAAGTAACCAAAGTTCGCCCAGGAAATAACCCTGAAATATCTTCATTCAATGTGATGGATGTTGAATTTTCGGGTAATGACCTTCACAGTTTTGCAGTGGATCTTGAGGAACACGCATTAAATACCCCTGTAGTCGTAAACGAAGAGTCACTTGCCTCACAGGTAGACCAGATCCTGGCTGCATACGGTGAACCTCTGGAAATCGCGCTTGAAGAATCGCTCTCCACCGATCCTAATTTGGCGTTGATTACAGGTGCCTGGTTCCCCCGCGCGTTATTTGTCGACATTAATATCGGGCAATTGAATCTTGCCGAAGCATTATTGGATATGGCTGGCGGTGGTCCGCTTTCCACTTCATCCTTGATGGAACAGTTGGATCTGCCACCCGGTGTAAACGCAAAACTTACAGAATTCTCTCTCAATTTAGCCTTGCAGGAAGACCCTCGTTTCGATGAAGTCGGATCATCTGGTGATGTGCTCTGGTACCTTGAGCGTCTGGAACCAGATAATGTCCGGCAGGCTCCTTTGTCACTGCAATTTCAATTACATGATGTTGACCGCGCGAACTTTACCCCACAATTATCTGATCTCGAAAAACAACTTGATGATGAATTTTGTTCTTCCTGTTTTGAATACGAGAAAAAAGGGCAGGCAGAAATTATTCTAACTTATCCTCACTGGCGGGCAGGTTCACTACCACTGACCAGTAGAACCAGAAAACTTTTCCCGACTGCGCTTGAATCTCCCCGGATTCAATT
>CAZRKL010000073.1:718-12535 GCA_964600595.1 uncultured Leptolinea sp. | reverse complement strand
ATATCCGATTGAGAAGCTTGTCCAGATCGAGCTCTTCTGTAAGAGCCCGGGCAATCTCTAATAAATAATCTCTCTGACGGATTCGCAAATCAGGCAGGAGCATGTTTACATTTCCTCTTCTGCGAGGGTCAGTGCTTTTTCAAAGATTATCAACCCCTCATCAACTTCCTGCTTTGTTATCGTTAAGGGTGGGCTAAAACGGATGACATTCTTTCCACAGCCAAGGAGGAGCAAGCCCCGCTCAAATGCCAGATCTACAATCCGATCTCGGATTGCGGCATCAGCTTTTCGCGTGCTTTTATCTTTGACAAATTCCACTCCGATCATCAAACCCAACCCGCGTACATCCCCCATGGATGGATGCCTGGTTTGCAGTTCAGACAATGCTCCTTTTAGATACGAGCCAACCTCAACAGCATTGCCCAGCAGACTATCTTCAATCACTTCAATGGTAGCTAGTGCAGCCGCGCAGGCAAGCGGATTACCACCATAGGTATTGCCATGTGCGCCCTTTTCCCATGTAACAATTTTCTTACGGGCAATCATTGCGCCCAATGGAACCCCGGATGCGATTCCTTTCGCGGCGCAAACAATATCAGGTTCCACTCCAAAATTTTCAATTGCCCACCATTTTCCGGTTCTGCCCATGCCTGATTGAACCTCGTCTGCGATAAGAAGGATACCAAACTCATCACAGAGTTTTCGTAATGCCGGGAAGAAACCAGGGGGAGGAACAATATATCCGCCTTCACCTTGAATCGGCTCCACCAGAATACCTGCGACATCTTCTGGCGGGAGAACTCGGGCAAGTATCTGCTCGCGAATAAACCGGACAACTGTCTCGCCGTAATCCTCCCCGGGCAGCTGATGAAGGATTGGACGATACGAATCTGGGAAAGGCGCATGGTGAACCCCATTCATTAAGGGGAAAAAACCACGATGATACGCAGCTTTGCTTGCGGTAAAAGTTACTGCGCCTAATGTCCGTCCGTGGAAACCTCCCAGAAATCCAATAAACTGGCTTCTTCCAGTGTAATACCGCGCAAGCTTGATGGCTGCTTCCACACTTTCTGTGCCAGAATTTGTCATGAATGAAATTGATTGCTCTTTGAAGGGAGCGATCTCATCCAATTTCTCTGCTAAATTGATCCATAACGGGTGATAAAAATCAGATGATATGTGAAGAAATTTCTCAGCTTGATCTTGTATTGCTCTGACAACCTTTGGATGGCTGTGCCCCGTTGAGTTTACCGCTATACCCGCCGCAAAATCCAAAAACCTATTCCCATCAACATCCCAGACTTCTACACCTTTTCCATGATCCATAACAAAAGGATAACCTCGTGGATAGGATGGAGAGATAACCTTTTGATCCCGTTCCACCAGTTGTTGCGCGAAAGGTCCTGGTAACTTCAATGGTTCCAAACTTCACCTCCTGTATTGTTTTATGTGTTTACTCCGGTGGGAGTTGGATATGATGTTATTGCTTGCGGCTTCATAATTATATCAGAGCTGGATTCCACTCACACGGGGCACCAACTTCACTCTGAGTCGAGCCAGATAAAATTACCCCTTGAATCATTCCGATATTGTGCTATAATGGTGCTGATTAGGAACTATATAATTCCGTTTCGGACCTTTTATGAAACCACAATTTGACCAGACCGATTACAAAATCATTCAAGCGCTCAATCTCGATGCTCGGAAAACAGCCTCAGAAATAGCCCGTGATCTCAACGCGAATGAACGGACAATACGCAAACGCATAGACCGGTTGGTCCGGCTCGGCGCGGTCAGGTTAACCGCCATTATCAATCCAGAAATCTTTGGCTACATGACAGCTGTGGATATCTTCCTCGAGGTTGATGCCGATAAGGAAGATGAAGTTATCAACACCTTTCTAAATACTAGGGAAATCTCATACATAGCTTTGGGGCAGGGAACGAAAGATATCTCCATTGAATGCAGGTTCAAGAGCATAGATGATCTGCATCAGTTTTTACGCAGGAGATTGCCAACCATCGAGGGGGTACAAATTCGTGGGTACTCCCTTGTTCCCAGGATCATCCGGAATATTGATGAATGGATTCCAGGGGAAGAAGATTTCCGCATGAATGAAATTGACGATGATGAATAAGTTAAATCCGGTGTTAAGCCGGATTTTTAATACTCAAATCAATAAGGAGCGAAATATGGAATTGAAACACTTTATTGACACACAAGATTTCACCAAGGAAGAGCTGCTCAATTTGATCGAACTAATTCGAATGATCAAAAAAGCAGACAAACAGGGAGCCACACCCAAGCTGCTGGAAGGCGCTTCCCTGGCAATGCTCTTTGAAGAGCCATCCACCCGGACACGGATATCATTTGAGGTGGGCATGGCAGAACTTGGCGGTCATGCACTTTATCTGAAACCCGGTGAGATCCACCTGGGTGTGCGCGAATCTCTTGGAGATACTTCCCAGGTCATTTCACGTTATGTGGATGTAATCATGGCGCGTACTTTAAAACACGAAACCATGCTTGGTCTTGTGAAGCAAGCCACAGTGCCGGTGATCAACGGTTTAACCGATTACAACCATCCAACTCAGGTGGTGTGTGATGTGTTGACCATGATAGAGCATGCACCAGCCGAAAAAAAACTTGAAGATTTCAATGTTACCTTTATCGGGGACGCCACCAATGTACTATCCTCTCTCATGTTGATCTGCACCCGTTTGGGAATGAATTTCACACATGCTGCCCCCAAGAAATATCAGGCTCCTGCGCAGTGGATGCAGTGGGCTGAAGAGAACTGCAAGGTATCTGGCGGTACCGTGAAAGTCACAGATGACCCAATAGAGGCAGTGAAAAATGCAGATTTCATATACACCGATCTATGGTGGTGGGTTGGTCAGGAAGCAGAGATACCCGAGCGCGAAAAAGCTTTCATGCCGCGCTACCAGGTCAGTATGGACCTGCTCAAAAAAGCTCCCGCCCACTGCAAATTTATGCATTGCCTGCCAGCATCCCGTGGGGTTGAGGCAACTGACGAGGTAATGGATTCTGCTCAATCGGTAATTTTCGATCAGGCAGAAAACCGGCTGCACACAGAAAAAGGATTATTGGTCTGGCTGGTTTATCCACGGTTGAAACAACCCGGGAAAGAATTAAAAGCCATGCACCTGGCAAAAATACAAGAATTTCTGGATACCAACTTCTAAACACCGTATCGATTCTAGAAATACATTATTGGAGGCTTTAAATGTCTGTAGCTGTAAATGAAGCACAAAGCAACAAAAAAGGTTTCAAGAAAGTTCTTAAGAGTCTCGATATGACTCTCTTCACCGTATGCGCCATTCTGGTTATTGACACTCTGGCACCATCTGCCGCGATTGGAACTTCATCCATATCCTGGTGGATTATTACACTCCTACTCTTTTTCATTCCGTACGGTTTGATCACCGCCGAGTTGGGAACAACCTATCCGGAGCAGGGCGGATTGTACATCTGGGTCAAGAAAGCTTTTGGCGAGAAATGGGCAGCACGCACCACCTGGCTGTACTGGATCAATGTCGCATTGTGGATGCCATCCGTTTACATTCTCTTTGCCGGCATGTTCGCCCAGCTGTTCTTCCCGGAAATGTCGCTATGGCTGCAGATCGGGATTGGAATCGTAATGACCTGGATCACTGTCTGGATTGGATCCATGACACTAGAGACCGGAAAGTGGATCCCGAATATCGGCGCCATCATCAAGGCTGTGATTATGGTGGTTATTGGTGTGGGCGCTTTCATTTACGCCAGCCGCAATGGTGTGGCGAACGATTTATCATTTCAGAGCATTCTCCCCGAGTGGGGCGCCGGTCTGGCATTCTTGCCCGTCATCGTATACAACTTCATGGGCTTTGAGTTAATGTCTGGCGCATCTGAAGAAATGACGAATCCCGGTAGAGATATCCCCCGTTCGATCATCATTGCAGGTGTACTGATTGCGGTTTTTTACATCCTCGGTACAGTTGGCATTCTCATGGCTTTACCGCTTGATCAACTTGGATTAGTGTCAGGCATCATCGATACTCTCCGTATACTGCTGGGAGAGACCGGTATTGGCGGTGTATTTGTTATGGTTCTTGGTATCGGTGCCTTATACACCCTGCTCGCCAATATGGTCACGTGGACGATTGGCGCAAACCGGACAGCCGCAGAAGCAGCCAAAGAGAGCGAATTACCCGCTATCTTCGGACGTGAACACCCCATTCACAAGACACCCGTAGGTGCATTTATTCTTACCGGCGTCGTTTCCACAGTAATCATGATCCTGTACGGTTTCATGGCAGGCAATGCAGAAGACCTCTTCTGGACTCTATTTGCATTCAGCTCCATGATCTTCCTGCTGCCTTACCTCGCGCTCTTCCCCGCCTTCCTGAAACTTCGCAAGACAGATCCAAAAGTTGAGCGACCCTACAAGGTACCGGGGGGCAAGGGGTTCATTACCGTACTGGCAGTTATTTGTGAACTCTTTATTGTTCAAGCGATCGTATTTTTCGTCTACATACCCGGTGAACCCATGGATTGGGCTTTTGCCGCGCCAGTCCTTATCGGTGTGGTTATTACGCTCATCGTGGGAGAAATCTTGATTGCCGGATCAAGGAAGAAATAAAGAATAAGACAACGAAGCTCTCCCAGGTTACCGGGAGAGCTTTAAAGAAGGTAAATCATGTCAAACCTCATAAACAGTACTCCCCGGGTAGATGGTTATCGCATGCCTGGTGAATTTGAAAAGCACTCTGGAACGTGGATGCTCTGGCCGGAACGACCAGACAATTGGCGGTTAGGGGCAAAACCTGCCCAAAAAGTTTTTGTCAATGTAGCAACCGCAATTAGCCAGTTTGAACCGGTTACCATGGGCGTATCAGCTGCCCAATTCAATAATGCGCGACAGATGCTCCCTGGAAATATTCGTGTTGTAGAGATGTCAAACAATGACTCATGGATGCGGGATTGTGGACCAACTTTCGTCACCGGAAACGGAGGAATCCGCGCAATAGACTGGGACTTTAACGCGTGGGGCGGTCTTCTGGGCGGATTATATTTCCCATGGGATCTCGATGATCTGGTAGCCCGAAAAGTGGCGGGGTTGGAACGCATAGATCGATATAAAGCCCCACTGGTTCTGGAAGGTGGATCCATCCATGTTGATGGAGAAGGAACCCTTTTGACCACAAAGGAATGCTTGTTAAATGAGAATCGGAATCCAGATAAAACTCAGGCAGAAATTGAAACCCTTCTGGGCGAGTATCTCAACGTGGAAAACTTCATCTGGTTGAACAGGGGCATCTTCAACGATGAAACAAATGGGCATGTAGATAACATCTGCTGCTTTATCAGACCTGGTGTAGTTGCCCTCGCCTGGACGGATGATAAATCTGACCCTCAGTACGAGATCTCACAGGAAAATTATGAAATTCTGCAATCAGCCAGAGATGCCCGCAGGCGGAAACTGGAAGTTCACAAGATCCACATTCCTGACCCGGTTATGATCACCCGTGAAGAAAGTGAAGGGGTGGATGCGGTCGATGGCACTCTCCCGCGCAATGAAGGTGACCGCCTGGCAGCTTCTTACATCAATTTCTACCTCTGCAATGGTGGAGCTGTTGTACCAACATTCAACAATCGTCATGATGCAGAAGCACTGGCTACTTTACAAAAACTGATGCCGGAAAGAAAAGTGGTTGGCATCCCCGCCCGGGAAATTTTGCTGGGTGGTGGAAATATTCACTGTATTACTCAACAGCAACCACTTCCATAGATTATTCCGGTAAGGCATGAACGCCTTACCGGATTTTTTATTATGTAATTTCCGAATCCGTCATTTTTTGACTTTTAATATGATGTATGCTATCCTATTGAAATCAATTTTTCAGGAAAACATGAATGCAACGAGAACGGGTTTCAGAGAACGTTTATTGGTTTCAAAGTGAAATATACGCACAGGTCACAGCCGGTGTAATTGTAGGACCGCAATGGGCAGTCCTCATTGACACATTGGCATTGCCGGAAGAAACCCTGGAAATGCGTGATTACATTGAAGAAGAGTTAAAAGTACCCGTAAGGTACATTATCAACACGCACCATCACGGCGATCACTGCTGGGGAAACAGTTTCTTCCCGGGCGCTACGGTGATAGGTCATACCCTCTGCCGGCAAATGATGATGGAAAAGGGAAGCACCGCGTTGGATTCTGCCCGAAAACAGAACCCGGCTTACAAACAGGTTAAGCTGGTTCCGCCGCATCTAACATTTGATGGAGGAACCCTTTCTCTCAGAGTTGGAAAGAAAAACCTTATCTTAATGTCCATGCTGGGACACTCGCTGGATGGAATTGGCATTCTGGTGGAGGAAGACCGTGTTCTGTTTGCCGGAGATGCTTTCATGCCCATCCCTTACATTGTTGATGGTCATATTGATATCATCACCGAAACCATTAAGGGAATTGGCAAGATGGGGTTGGAAAATATCGTTCAGGGTCATGGAGATATCATTCTGCGTGGTGAAATTGAAGAAGCGGTGAAGGAGAACCTGAATTACCTTTCCGCTATCCGCAAAGCAGTCAAAACCTCCCTGCGTAGAAAAAATCCACAAGAATACCTGGCTGAAGTAGATATTGAATCATGCGGAAAATCCCGCGTATACCTGAGCGGTCTGGGTACAGAGCTTCACAAACGGAATATTCGCAGCCTGTACAACCAGATGGCTGCCGAAGAAGCTGGCGCGGCTGAAATAGCAGAAGCTATCTAATCGAAGATTAAGACAAACAAACCGCTTCAATCACTGAAGCGGTTTTTGTTTTTTCTTGAGCCAGGCTCTTATCCCCACCAGGCGTTCGGTACCATTCATCAATCGTTTGATGTTTGGCATCAGCGCAATCACCAGTAGAATGAGTGCTCCGGCACCATATACAATATACTCCCATGGACTGGCACCCTGATAATAGCGGATAACAAAGAGCGCCAGAGAAAGAATACCGATGGTTAACGTCGCAACCGAGGCGTAACCGATGATAAGCACACCCAGCAAACCCAGCGGGAGGATGATCAGGAGCGCAGGATGGAAGAGGGCAACCGTTGCCCCAAGGCAGGGGGCGCCACCGGCTCCACCGCGGAGTGTGACCACGCCATCGGATGAACGCTCAAGCAAATGGATTGAGTAATTATGCCCGGCTATTGCCAGTAATCCCGCAGCCGCAGACACCCACGGATATTCAGGCAGGATAAACTGGGCAATTGTAACTGCCATGGCAGCTTTCACAAAATCCATCACAGCGGTGAGAACACCTGCCATAAAACCTGCTGCCCGACCGGCATTCGTTCCGCCCGTTCGACCGCTGCCAATGGTGCGGATGTCTTTTCCGCTAAATAATTTAACAATGATTAATCCGAAAGGAACGGCGCCCAAAAGGTAGGCAGACAATAAGGTGACAAAAGTTTTCCAGATATCCATAAGCTAGTAGTATAACACTCAGAACAACAAAGGGTTTCAAATTATAAGCGGCGAATCACCCGATACGCAATCTCATTATACGATTTTCCATCGATTGAGAACACTCTACACTGCCAGACATTATTCTGGCGCGACCAGATGATGGAATAGGCTTCAGGAAAAAAGAATTCCATCAGGTCCGTCTCAGAAGGATGTGGAGGTCCATCTGGGTGACTGTGATATATTGCCAGCAACCGGTTATTGGATCGCTCAATTTGCATGAGCGCCTTAAATTGGGCTTTCGGCTCCATTTTGAAGCGGTCTGCCCGATGAAGGATGTTTTCTAT
The DNA here is from genome assembly GCA_964600595.1 of uncultured Leptolinea sp. Taxonomy (GTDB): domain Bacteria; phylum Chloroflexota; class Anaerolineae; order Anaerolineales; family Anaerolineaceae; genus DAIOEK01. The sequence goes on along the minus strand of CAZRKL010000073.1, from coordinate 4,724 downwards.
TACATAGCATCTGCGGACAAGACCATCATTATCTCCGGCAAGCAAACCACATACTTCTTCAGTAGTCGATCTGCTTACATGTTGTCGCATCCGGCTCATGAACCAGGAGGGAACAACCAGGCTTGGAGCAAGCTGAAATTTATCCATGACCAATACAGAGGATTACCCCATGAGAAAAGCCAAAAACACAGCAACAAAAACCGCCGCGACAGGTTCATAGAGGTCTGCCCGGATTATTTTATGCAAGGCTGACCTGCCTGCCAGGCTGATGGAAGCATAAAGAAAACCGACCAGCAACAATCCATACTGGATGGCGTTGAGAGGCAGGTAATGAAAACCAATGGCAAGCTGCCCCATAAGCAGGGCAACCGCAACAGACCAGTTGTAATACCAGCCGCCGCGCGTGTACAGGTAAAGGGCACGCAGGGTGATCAGACCGGAGGTGAGCACCACCGCGGGCACGACCAGGTAAAGCCGGGTGAGCGAAAAGCGCAGTCCCGCTGCGAGAACCACGAAGAGCGCATAAGACATACCCGTCAAGCCGATGGCAGCGATCTGGCGGCTGCCTTCCCGGGGTGTTACGGTGTAAAACTCTCCCCAAAATACGAGGATGAGCAGCAACCCTCCGAGGATATAGACCAGCCACCAGGCAGCCCCGGCGGGTAGCGCGTAGAGCGGCACACCAATCACCCAGGCGGTGAGGGCGGGCAGCAACCAATGTTGTATTCGCTGGCGAGGATTCAAGTCTGGGTAGTCGATCAGCAACCAATCCATGCCCGCGGCAGCCAGTACTGCAACACCAAACCAGATGAAGTCGCGGAAATTAACAGATATGGATAAAAAGAAACCGGGAAGCTGTAATGAAATCTGGTTTTCTGGCTGGCGGATGAACTGCGTGGCAGCGTACACAAGCAAGATCGTGGCAATCATCATGCTCAGACGTGTGGAGTCAGGTTTAAATGAAGGTTTCTCCATATTATGAATTCTACTCGGAATCAGCTTATGGTAAAATATAGTGTCATATGAATATCCCGATTATTAAAGACCTGGAAGAATTGCGGCCAAAAATCATTCCCAGCCTTCGGGCTGGTTTTGATGCTGTTGCATCACACATCTGGCTCATACTACCTCCGGTTCTCATTGATCTTATCATCTGGTTCGGTCCGCATTTACGGATACAAACTCTCTTGCAGCCATTTCTGAAAACGATGGAAGAACTGCCTCTGCCGCAAACATCCACGCAAATGCAGGAAAGCATCGCGGCAGCCCAGCAAATCTGGATGGTGGTCGCGGAGCGGTTCAACCTTACCATGGCGCTGCGTTCTTATCCCATTGGTGTACCCAGCCTGATGTCTAACTGGCTGCCGCTCACCAACCCCCTGGGAAAGCCCCTGTTTATTGAAATTAATAGCACCGCGAATGCCCTCGGATGGTGGATCATTCTCGCACTGGTAGGGCTGATGATCGGAAGTTTATTCTTTAGCCTGATTGCCCGGGTAACCGCCAAAGAAAAAATCTCTTTTGCTGCCGGCGAATTAGGCTGGAATACCCTGCAAGCGTTATTAATGGTTATCTCAATCCTGGTGGCGGCTGGTATTCTCGCCATTCCCGCGTTGATGATCATCGGGGCGCTCACGCTGGTGAGCCCTCTGCTCGGACAGCTCGCGCTTTTCATGGGCGGGTTAGTGCTCATCTGGCTGACTGTTCCGCTCATTTTCACCCCGCATGGGATTTTCTCTCTGCATGTACCATTCATCAAGGCAATCGGAACGAGTGTACAGGTAGTACGCTTTACCTACTCTGGCACCGGGCTCTTTTTGCTGGTGCTGGTAGTGATCAGCCAGGGGCTGGATCTGCTGTGGCAGGTTCCGGCTGAAAATTCCTGGCTGGTAGCAGTGGGCATCCTCGGTCATGCTTTCGTGAATACCGGCATTTTGGCAGCCAGTTTTATATACTACCAGGATGGAATTCGCTTTGTGCAGGGGATCATCAACCGCACCCAACAATTACAACAATCCATAAACAATTCGGTTAAATCATAACCGGGAGGAAGAATGGCTGATTCTACCGCCACCAACAATTACGGCGCCAAAGATATTCAGGTACTTGAAGGGCTCGAGGCAGTTCGCCGCAGACCTGGTATGTACGTGGGCGGCACCGACCTCAAAGCCCTGCATCACCTGGTATATGAAGTGGTCGACAACTCCATCGACGAAGCCCTGGGCGGCTACTGCAAGAATATCAACATCACCATTCACCCCGATTCATCAGTAACCGTACAGGACGATGGGCGTGGTATCCCGGTGGACATTCATCCCGAAAAGAAGAAGAGCGCCCTCGAGGTAGTCATGACCGTGCTTCACGCCGGCGGCAAGTTCGGCGGCGGATCTTATAAGGTGAGCGGTGGTTTACACGGTGTGGGTGTGTCTGCTGTGAACGCCCTTTCTGAATGGTGTGAAGTTCATATCTGTCGCGAGGGACAACTGTATTACCAGCGCTATGTACGGGGTATTCCGCAGGAGCCGGTAAAAGCGATTGGAAAATGCGACAATGAAGCATCTGGAAGCAAGACCACCTTCAAGTTTGATCCTGAAATCTTTAAAGAGCCGGGCATAGACTTCAAATACGAGACCCTGTTGCAGCGTTTCAGAGAGATGGCATTTGTCACCCGCGGCGTCACCATTCACTTTATGGATGAGCGCAGCGAACGTGAAATGACCTTCCACTTTGAAGGCGGCATCAACTCTTTTGTGCGCTACCTCAACCGCAACCGCGAACAGCTTCATCCTGTCGTTTTCATGGAAAAGGACATCGACGGCATTGGCGTGGAGGCTGCCATTCAGTACACAGATTCATATAATGAGTCGGTTTACTCTTTTGCCAACACCATCAACACCATGGACGGTGGAACACACCTCACCGGATTACGCGCCGCGACCACCCGGGTGATCAATGATTACGGCAGACGCGCAGGCATATTAAAAGATGCAGACCCGAACTTCTCGGGCGATGACACCCGCGAGGGGATGACCGCCATTGTAAGTATCAAGCACCCCGACCCGCAGTTCGAAAGCCAGACCAAAGTGAAGCTGATGAACCCCGAGGTGCAGACTTACGTGCAGCAGGTCATTGGAGAAGGTTTCAGCCGCTTTCTGGAGGAAAACCCGCAGGCGGCACGTGCCATCATCCAGAAGTGTCTGACCTCAGCCCGCGCGCGAGATGCCGCCCGCAAAGCCCGTGATCTTGTCATCCGCAAGAGTGCGCTCGAAAGCCTGACCCTGCCCGGCAAACTGGCAGACTGCTCAGACAAAGACTCAACCAAGACCGAACTCTACATCGTGGAAGGTAACTCGGCTGGCGGTTCCGCTAAACAGGGTCGCGACCGGCACTTCCAGGCGATCCTGCCCCTGCGCGGCAAGATCCTCAATACCGAACGCGCGCGGCTCGACAAGATCCTCTCGAATAACGAAGTGAAATCGCTGATCTCGGCGCTGGGTACCGGTGTAGGCGACAATTTTGACGTCAGCGGTTTACGCTACGGTAAAGTCATCATCATGACCGATGCCGATGTGGACGGCAGCCATATTCGCACCCTGCTGCTGACCTTCTTCTTCCGCTACATGGTTCCGATCATCGAAGAAAGTCATTTGTATATCGCGCAGCCACCCCTTTACCGCATCAGCTGGAAAGACAAAGTGCGTTACGCCTACAACGAGGCGGAGAAGGATGTGGTACTCAAGGAACTGGGCGTGAGCGCGGATAAGGCGAGCATGAGCCGCTATAAAGGTTTGGGTGAAATGAACCCCTCCCAGCTGTGGGAGACGACCATGAACCCCGAGAACCGCACGCTGCTGCTGGTGGGCATTGATGACGCCGCCGAAGCGGACCGCACCTTTGATATGCTGATGGGCGAGGCGGTGCCTCCCCGCACCAGGTTTATTTCCACCCACGCGCGTGACGTCCGCAACCTGGACGTGTAAACCGAATTTGTTGCGAATAGCAAATC
>CAZRKL010000073.1:0-708 GCA_964600595.1 uncultured Leptolinea sp. | reverse complement strand
CTCTCTGGGATCCAGAGAGGAATTTTATAATGTGGGTATTTATATTAAAAATGGTACTTTGTAAAATGGAATTCAATGCATGCAAAATTGGCTTTCTTCACCCTATCTAATGCAATGAAGACAGCCATCTGCCATTCGTAATAAATTAAATATTTCAAATGGAATTGTGGAATATTATTGGCCGACTTAATATTCCTACCTGTCGAAATGCAGCAGGAGGATGTTGCCATTAAAGCTGGCAGCCAGGCGTTCCGGCAGGTTGCCAATGTTGGCTAAAAACCGCTTTCGGGAACCAAAACCGGGAATGACCAGCAAATCACTCTCCGCGTTTTTATGTAAATCATCTATGCGCAAGGAGCCCTGCATGAGTTCAACCTTGCAATCCTGTTCCAACTCCATTGGTTTGAGGATTTCCCTGATCTGCTGCAGAAAACTTGCATCTGCCAGAATTTCAAGTGGCACATTCATGGCTTGCGCGATAACAATATTGGCAAGGAGGATACGCCGAAGCACCTCAGGAACCACCGCATTCGCAGGAAGGAGCAATAAAACCCGCTGCATCCCATTGATGGGATGTGGCAGTTTCGCGACCATCACCGGCAAGTCAGAGCCCCAGATGACCTCATCAATCACGCTGCCCAGAATATTTTGCTGCAGGCTGCGTTTTCCTCTCCACCCCATCAGGATGACAGATGCTCCCCTTTCCAG
>CAZRKL010000072.1:0-12780 GCA_964600595.1 uncultured Leptolinea sp. | reverse complement strand
CCGGATGAGGAGACTATCCGGAAAGCGAATGATGAAGGTATCACCCTCCTATCTTCTGATGAGAAAAACTTTGAAATTTGCGGCAAATTGTGGGAACTCGGATTACGTAACCAGTAAATCCATCAGGAATAAATTGTATGCTCTTTCGGGCTGAACTCCATGTACACACCGTGCTTTCTCCATGCGCGGATGTGGAGATGATTCCACCTTTCATCATTGAAACCGCGAATGAACTTGGTATAAATTTACTGGCCATAACCGACCACAACGCGTCAGCAAATATCGAAGCGGTTCAACAAGCAGCAAAGGGAACCGGCATAACGATCCTCCCGGGCATGGAATTGCAAACCCGTGAGGAGGTTCATCTATTGGCTTTGTTTGACACCATTGATCAGGTAAATGCATTCCAAAAAATCGTTGATGAATATCTGCCAGATCAGCTAAATGATCCCGATCACTTTGGAGAGCAATTTGTTGTAGATTCAACGGGTGATTTTATCCGCCGCGAAGAAAGACTGCTGATCAACTCGACAAGAATTGAACTCAATCAGGCGGTTAAATATATCCACGATTTGAACGGTCTGGCAATCCCCGCCCATATCAACCGGAAAGCTTTTGGCTTGTTAGAGGTATTGGGTTTCCTCCCGCCAGAAGTGGCGTTTGATGCGGTTGAAGTTTCACGGCATGTGGCTATCCAGAAATTTCTTGATTCACAGCGGATACCAATCCGGTTGCCGGTAATTCAATCTGGTGATGTCCACCGGTTGGATGAATTTATGGGTCGCAATTATTTCGAGATCGAAAATCCCACAATTAATGAAATATCCCAGGCATTTCGGCAAATAAACGGCAGAAAATTCAGCGTTGGTGCTCAAAATTGACAAGTCGCATGCAGCTTTGTGACATTCATACATTACAAGGGTATGGGTATACAGGTAAACTCTAATGTGAATTAAAAGGAATTCTTTCTGGTTTACCCAGATTAACTCAGGAGCTTCGTTATATGTATAAAATTTTGGAAGATGTCAGCGAGAAAGATCCAATCGGAATACCGGAGCAGAAAGAAATAATTGATCAAATTATCAACGATAATCGAAATCTGCCCGGATCGACCATGGTGATTTTAAACGAGCTGCAAAACAGGATCGGCTTTGTATCCGAACCTATGCAGGCATATGTCGCCCGCGCGTTGAAGGTTCCGGTGAGTACCGTCCATGGTGTTGTAACCTTCTATTCATTTTTTACAACCACCCCCAGAGGAAAACATACCATAAAATTTTGCATGGGTACAGCCTGCTATGTCGGTGGAATTCCTCAGATTATGGAAAAAGCTAAATCCTTACTCGGAATAGAAATGGGGCAAACAACCAAAGACGGAAATATTACCCTGGAAGTATGCCGCTGCGTTGGCGCGTGCAGCCAGGCACCTGTCATTGTTGTGGATGAAGAAACCGTTGGTAGAGTGAAACCGAATAAATTCCCCCAAATAATCAAGAAAATTCAAGACGAAGGTACAGGGGAATAAACAGGTGCGAGAAATAGCGTTACATCTCATCGATATCGCCGAGAACTCGGTCAATGCAAATGCTGATACAGTGAAAATTTCGATATCAGAAAATTTGCACTCTGACCGGCTATCTTTTTCAATCAGCGATAATGGTGTGGGGATGGATGATGAGATGCTTGCAAAAGTGGTAGATCCGTTCACCACAACGCGCACCACCCGTAAAGTAGGGCTGGGAATTCCCCTGCTTAAGGCGGCAGCAGAAGCATGTAATGGTGGTTTAACAATAACCTCTACAAGAGGTAAGGGAACAAAATTATCATGCTGGTTCCAGCGAAGTCATATTGACCGTATGCCATTGGGTGATATAGTCAATACATTCATCATTTTGCTGGTTGGTTACCCTTCCATCCATTGGATCTTCAGGTACGAATTTAACGATGAAATGTTTGAATTCGACGATGAATATTTTAAAAATGAGCTTGGAGATCTCCCTTTGTCCGAACCATCCATCCTACGTTTTTTACGCGAACATCTTAATCAAGGGATGGAAGCAATAATCAAAAAACAATATCAGAAATGATTAAATAAACCAAATTAATCCAGGAGTCTAGAATGCCAACAGTAAAGACTTTAGAAGACCTCAAGAAAATACGTGAAGAAGCTTTGGAAAAACGGAAAGCCAAGGCAACAACTGGCCAAAAGCAGGTAATCGTTGGTATGGGTACTTGTGGTATTGCTGCTGGCGCGCGAGACGCCATGAAAGCGATCCTCGATGTAATCGAAAAAGATAACCTCACAGGTGTGATGGTTACCCAAACCGGTTGCATCGGGTTATGCGAAAAAGAACCGATTGTTCAGGTAGTCATTGGTGAAGAAGCCAAAGTTACCTATGGAAAAGTAACCCCAGAGATTGCTGTCCGCATTATGAAAGAACATGTAGAGAACGGAACAACCGTTCAAAGCAATGTCATTCAACTATAATTATTTGAGCGTTAATCATAAGTAGAAGGATTTGGTATGAAGTATTATCGATCACATATATTAGTATGCATCGATCCTGAATGTTTATCTAAGGGTGCACACGATATCATTGACTCATTAAATGATGAGTTAGTAGTGCAAGGATTGATTGATGAAGTACAGGTACTGGAAACATCACGTATTGGTGGATGCGCCAATGGACCCGAGATGATGGTCTACCCTGAGGGTGTCCATTATTCAAATTTGACTGTAGATGACATCCCATTCCTGGTTGAAGAGCATTTTCTGAAAGGGAGAGTAGCGCAAAAGTTTGTTCTCCCTGAAACAGATTTTGTTGACGAAGAGCTGGGCGCACCTAAACCAAAGGAAGTGCGTGTCGTTTTGCGTAACTGCGGCAAGATAGATCCCGAAAACATCGAAGATTATATTGCCGAAGATGGCTATATGGCATTGGGTAAAGTACTGTATGAAATGACTCCACAATTGGTCATTGATGAAGTTTTGGCGTCTGGTTTGCGTGGCCGCGGCGGAGCCGGGTTCCCTGCCGGAAAGAAGTGGTCATTTGTTGCTGCCCGCAACGAGCCTGTGAAATACCTGATCTGCAACGCAGATGAAGGAGATCCTGGCGCATTTATGAACCGCCGAGTTTTGGAAGGCGATCCACATTCTGTGGTTGAAGGAATGATCATCGCGGGTTACGCATCTGGATGCACACAGGGTTATATTTATTGCCGAGCAGAGTACCCCATTGCAGTCAAAACGCTGAACATCGCCATCAAACAAGCCCGTCAGATGGGTTTCCTGGGTCAAAATATCATGGGAACGGATTTTTGCTTTGACCTTGAAGTGCGTATGGGTGCGGGCGCATTTGTTTGTGGCGAAGAAACCGCTCTGATGGCATCTATTGAAGGCAAGCGTGGGGAACCACGCCCCCGTCCTCCCTTCCCGGCCGAACGCGGTCTCTGGGGGAAACCTTCCAATGTAAATAATGTAGAAACCTATGCGAATGTACCTCAGATTATTCTCAAAGGTGCACCTTGGTACGCCAGCATGGGCACCGAGAAAAGCAAAGGGACGAAAACTTTTGCCATTGCTGGTGATGTCAAAAACACAGGTTTAATTGAAGTTCCGCTGGGGATTACTTTGCGCGAGGTAATCTACGATGTCGGCGGCGGAATAAAAGACGGAAAAGGTTTTAAAGCCATCCAGACGGGTGGACCAATGGGCGGTTGTATCCCTGAGAGTATGTTAGATTTGCCTGTGGATTATGAATCACTCGCCTCTGTTGGTTCAATCATGGGGTCTGGTGGTTTGATCGTAATGGATAATGAGACCTGCATGGTAGATATTGCCCGCTTCTTCATGGAATTTACACAAGATGAAAGCTGCGGGAAGTGTGTCCCCTGCCGTGTCGGCACAAAAAGAATTCTTGAAACATTGGAAAAGATTTGCGATGGCAGAGGAGAAGAAGGTGATATAGAATATCTGGAAGAACTCTGTCGCGAAATTAAGCAAACGGCTTTATGTGGTTTAGGTCAGGGTGCTCCAAATCCGGTCGAGACCATCATAAAACACTTCAGGTCAGAATTTGAAGCTCACATTTATGAAAAACGCTGCCCGGCTAAAGTGTGCAAGTCTTTGATCAGGTATGAAATAATTGATGGTATTTGTACTGGGTGTACTGTTTGTGCTCGTAACTGCCCCGTCGATGCAATTAGTGGTGAAAGAAGAAAGACCCATGTAATCGACCCGGAAGTTTGTGTGCGCTGTGGCATTTGTATGCAAGTTTGTAACTTTAATGCCATAGAAATTAAATAGCGCTACGCTGAATTCCGGTTCAATTTACGAACCAGGAGGAAGAGCATTATGATCTTAGGAGTAGAGAACAAAGAGCTAGTTCTCTCCGCAGTTCAGAAAGCCATCGAAGTGCATGGAAGAAATAAGGATGAGCTAATTCCGATATTGAATTTTGTAAATAAAAGAATTGGTTATCTTCCTGATTGGGCATTAATTGAAATTGGCAAAGAGATTAATATCCCGCAAAGTCGGGTTTTTTCTGTTGCCAGTTTTTATGACATGCTATCAACCAAACCGGTTGGGAAACATATCATCCGGTTTTGCGAATCAGCTCCGTGTCATGTTGTGGGTGGACGTGAAGTATTCCAAACCCTGCTGGATACTCTCAAAGTCCAACCCGGCGAGACTACCAATGATGGAATGTGGACATTCCTAACCGTAAGCTGTTTGGGCGTTTGCGGTGTTGGTCCGGTGATGATGGTGGATGAAGACGTTTTTGGAAATCTAACACCAGATCAAATTCCGGGTATTCTGGCGAAATATGCGAACGGGGGTGCTCAATGAAAACCTATCGCGCAATGGTGCTGGTTTCCAATGATGCAGAAAGCGTATCCCGCGGAGCAAACCAGGTATTTAAAAAACTTGAAGAAGAAATTAAGAAATATGACCTTCAGGAAGAAATATCGATAAACACAATCAGCGATATTGAACGGCATGATTCCCTTCCGATCGTTATTGTATATCCCGAAGCGGTCATTTACGGTCCTGTAACGCCTGATGATGTTCCTTTCCTGGTGGAGGAACATCTCTACAAAGGTAGAATAGCCTCAAAATTGGTAGCCTCAGCAAAAGAGCTTTCAGGCAGAATTGCATGGCTATCAGCGCGCCAGGGCACCCTGCCCGCTGAGAAAAGAATAGTCCTTGAACGTGCCGGATTGATCGATCCGGAAGATATTCAAGATTATCTCGTCAACGACGGCTACACTGCCCTCGGGAAAGTTCTTACCGAAATGACCCCCGATGATGTCCTCACTGAAATCGAAGCAAGTGGATTAAAAGGGCGTGGCGGTGCTGGATTCCCGACTGGAATGAAGTGGAAATTTGTATGCAAAGTGCAGAGTGATAAGAAATATGTAGTCTGTAATGCCGACGAAAGTGAACCAGGTACCTTTAAAGACCGCCTGGTGCTTGAAGGCGATCCACATTCGATCATTGAAGCCATGATGATTGCAGGCTACGCCATCGGCGCGGATGAAGGCTACTTATACATCCGCGGTGAGTATGGTCTTGCACAAGAACGTGTCAAACTGGCAATTAAGCAGGCAAAAGAACTGGGTTTGCTCGGAAAGAATATCTTCAACTCAAATTTCAACTTTGATTTACACGTTCACAGTGGTGCCGGAGCGTATGTCTGTGGTGAAGAGACAGCTTTACTGGAATCGATCGAAGGTAGACGGGGTGAGCCCAGATCCAGACCGCCTTATCCAACAACAAATGGTTTATGGGGTAAGCCGACACTGGTAAACAACGTGGAAACCCTGGCAAATATCCCTGCAATTATTCGGCATGGTGCCGCGTGGTACAAGCAGCTGGGTACCCCAAACAGCCCGGGAACAAAGGTTTATACCATTCTCGGGAATGTAAATGTTACTGGTTTGATTGAAGTTCCAATGGGCATCACATTGCGGGAAGTAGTAAATATTTACGCGCAGGGAATGAAGGGAAATCACACCTTCAAACTGGCTCAAACGGGTGGATCCAGTGGTAACATCATCCCGGCGTCGTTGCAAGATACACCGATGGACTTTGAATCATTCAGTAAAGCCGGTGTATCGCTTGGATCGGGTGCCATGCTCATCTGTAATGAAGAAACATGTGTGGTCGATCTGGCAAAAGCGTTAATTACATTCTTCCGCAATGAGAGTTGTGGAAAATGCAGCCCCTGCCGTATTGGTACACAAAGGTCGTACGAAATATTGGATAGGATATCCAGGGGTGAAGGCGAATTGGATGATCTGGATACGCTGGTTCATCTCGCGAACAGTATGTACACAGTTAGTAACTGCGGATTAGGCCAGACAGCTGGTACTCCAATCAAGGATATTCTGAAATACTTCAAAGACGAAGTTGAAGCTCACATCCGAGATGGTGTTTGCCCGGCGGGTGTTTGTAAAATCAAACAAGCAGTAAAAATCTAAACAAACCAATTAAGAGGAGAGTTAAGTAAAAATGAACGGTGAATTTAGCATAGATCCATTATTGCCCGCCGATATGGCAACCAAAGCCGAAGCTGTCGGCATTAAAAAGGCATCCATGCCTTTCTGGAATAGCTTTGCCCTGGCTGTTCTAGCAGGTGCATTTATTGCGCTGGGTGCCATATTCGCGACAACTGTAAGCGCTGGTTCAATGTCTGTAAAAGATGCCAGTGGCGCATTAGCTTTTGGAACTGGCTTGCCTTATGGTGTAACCAGGTTATTAGCCGGATTAGTCTTTACCCTCGGTTTGATTTTGGTTATCGTCGGTGGCGCAGAGCTGTTTACCGGGAATAACCTGATCACAATGGCGTTTATGAACAAGAAAGTTTCCTTAGCTCATCTTCTACGGAACTGGGTGATTGTATATGCAGGGAACTTTGTTGGTTCATTAATTACTGCTGTAATTATGTTTTATTCGAAGCAGTACACATTTGGAGCCGGATCAATTGGTTTGACGGCTTTAAATATTGGGGAATCTAAAGTCAGCCTTGAATTTGTACAGGCAATCGCCCTGGGAATTATGTGTAACGCGATGGTTTGTATGGCTGTATGGCTTTGTTTCTCCGCCCGTTCAACTACAGATAAAATCCTGGCAATCATCCCACCCATTGCAGGATTTGTCGCAGCTGGTTTTGAGCACAGTGTAGCAAACATGTATTTCATCCCGGTAGCGTTGTTCATCAAAGCCGGAGGGGATCCAAAATTCTTTGAAGCCATCGGAAAAACCGCCGAAAATTTCCCGAACTTAACCTGGGGTAATTTCTTCGTCAATAACCTGATTCCAGTTACCATTGGAAACATCATTGGTGGCGGTATCATGGTAGGTCTTGTTTATTGGTTCGTATTTCTACGTGGTAAAAAATAAACTCTTAAGAAAGGGTGATTTATGGCAACAATAACCATAAATGGAAAAACTATTGAAGTGTCGCCTGGAATGACTGTGCTTGAAGCAGCCAGGCAAGCTGGAATAGAAATTCCTACCCTCTGTTACCATAAGGACTTATCTCCTTATGGTGGTTGCCGCCTGTGTGTGGTTGAAGTCAAAGGCGCACGTCTTCCAATGACATCCTGCACTTTGCCGGTAACAGACGGGATGGAAGTTACAACTGAATCTGAAAAGTTGACTGAATCAAGAAGAACAATACTGGAACTACTTCTCTCAGCTTATCATGATACAAATCCAAAGACTGATGATGGTCATCCAAACGAATTGATCAGATGGGCGAAACACTACGATGTAGATATTGCCAAAGTAGCAGCCAAGCAACCCAGATACGCTGTGGATAGCGATCCCAATCCTTTTGTTCATGTAGACCTCAATAAATGCATCCTTTGTGGTCGATGTATTCGGGCATGCGCAGAAGTTCAGGGTCGTTTTGTCTGGGGATTATCTGAACGAGGGTATGATACCAAAATCGTTGCGGGTTTGGATGAACCGATGCTCGAAGCCCGTTGTGAATCCTGTGGTGCTTGTGTTGCTTACTGCCCCACAGGTGCATTGGATAACAAATTATCCAAAGGAAAGGGTTTGCCTGATAAAGTGGTCAGTACGATCTGCCCGTATTGTGGTGTGGGTTGTACGGTTGACCTCAATGTCAAGAATGGCGAAATTATCCGCGTAACTTCCAGTCCCGAAGGTCCTGTAAATGGTATGCGGCTGTGTGTAAAAGGCCGCTATGGTTATGATTTTGTACACCATTCTGACCGACTGACTAAACCTTTAGTGCGGGAATATTTACTAAAGGATGGAAAGAGATCGAATAAGAAGGATCGCGGTGCCTGGGTTGAAGTTGATTGGAACACCGCATTGGATATTACTGCCAAAAAGTTGGCTGAATACCGAAACACCGCAGGTCCTGACAGCATTGGCGTACTTACATCAGCCAAATGCGTAAACGAAGAAAACTATCTCATGAATAAGTTGGCGCGCCAAGTGATCGGAACGAATAACATCGATCACTGCGCGCGTCTCTGACACTCCAGCACTGTGGCCGGTCTGGCCACCTCATTTGGTTCTGGAGCTATGACTAACTCGATGAATGATGTTGCCAATTCAGCAAAGGCGATATTTATCATCGGATCAAATACAACCGAGCAACATCCTGTGTTCGGTACGCGGATTAGACAGGCAGTCTTGCGCAGAGGTGTAAAACTGATTGTTGCCGATCCACGAAAAATCGATATCACAGAATTTGCTACGCTTCACCTGCAGCTTAAACCAGGTAGTGATATTGCCTTGCTCAACGGATTGATGTATATCATCTTTGAAAAAGGATATGAAGACAAGGAATTCGTTGAGAACCGCACAGAAGGCTTTGAAGAATTTAAAGCCAATGTTATGCAGTACACACCTGATATTGTGTCTCAGGCTACAGGCATCTCAGTTGAAAAACTGTATGAAGCCGCTGAGATTCTGGGTACCACCAAGCCAGGTGCAGTGTTGTGGGCAATGGGCATTACCCAACATGTGGTGGGCGTGCAAAATGTAAGAACCTGCGCGAATCTGCAAATGCTTCTGGGAAATATTGGTGTCCCGGGTAGTGGAGTTAATCCACTGCGTGGACAGAACAATGTTCAAGGCGCATGCGATATGGGCGGTTTGCCAAATGTTTACCCGGCTTACCAACAGGTTATTAATGATGAGGTTCGGCAAAAATTTGAAAATGCATGGGGTGTGCCTCTCTCTCCCAAAGTAGGTATGGTTCTCACGGAAATGATGCCCGCGGCAGGTGACGGAAGGATCAAAGCCCTCTATATCCTGGGCGAGAACCCCATCATGACTGATCCTGACACAAATCACATTCGTCATTGCATGGAAGAATTGGATTTCCTTGTTCTGCAAGAGATATTCCCGTCAGAGACATCCATCTACGCTGATGTCCTGCTTCCTGGTGTGAGCTTTGCTGAAAAAAGTGGAACCTTTACGAATACTGAGCGCAGAATCCAGTATGTGCAAAAGGCGATTGACCCCATTGGCGATGCAAGGCAGGATTGGTGGATCACAAAAGAAATTGCGCAGCGTGTTATGCAGTATTCAGACCGAAAAATCGACATGTCTGCCCCCAAAGCAGGATGGGATTTCGATGGACCAGAATCGGTGATGAATGAAATAAACGTGTTAGCTCCAAGCTATGCCGGTGTCACTTATCAACGTCTTCAAGATATGGGTGGTCTTCACTGGCCTGTGAAGGATAAGGAACATCCTGGAACACCGATTTTGCACGCCGGGCAGTTTACGCGCGGAAAAGGTCTCTTTGCTGTCACACAAAACGTTCCGCCTGTAGAAATGCCAGATGCTGAATACCCAATGTTGCTCAATACTGGTCGGGTGCTGTATCACTGGCACGGTGGCGAAATGACCCGCCGAGCAAAAGGGCTGATGGAAGTTTATGGTGAATCTTTAATAGAATTGAATCCACAAGACGCGCAAAGACTGAACTTGCAAGAAAACGGAAAAGTGAAAGTCACTTCGCGACGCGGATCAATTGAAGCCACTGCGTGGGTAACAGATAGGGTTCCAGTGGGTATGGTTTACGCCAATTTCCACTTCCCAGAAGTACCTGCAAATGAACTAACAATCGCCGCCCTGGATCCGATTGCAAAAATTCCAGAATATAAGGTTTGTGCTGTGAAAGTATCCCTGGCAGGATAATTAGTAACGGCTGTCCTTTATTAACATAAACAGGAGCAGATGTGACATATATCATCTGCTCCTGTTTTATCAGAAATGATCATATATTTGTGGTTTAATTACAGCATGAATTTAAGTCACACTACTCTCGCATTCAAACAATATTCAGAAAATGGAATTGAATCAGTATCAGCGACCACCGCTATCGAAGCACCCGTTTCATTGACGGTTAATGGAAAGGTCTGGTTGACCTTTCAATGCTCGCCTGACTATCTTGAACAATTAGCCGTTGGTTTTCTTTATAATGAAGGTTTTATTAAGTCGATGAAAGATGTATCAAACATCCATGTCTGTGATAAAAGGGATAATGTGGATGTTTGGCTGGAATACGCTGCTGAAAAACCTGAAACCTGGCGCAGAACTTCTGGGTGCCATGGCGGAACAACATCTGCCGATCTTAAAGTAGATGAAATCATTCCCATATCTGAAGCTCCAGAATTATCCATCGCGAATATTCTGGAGCTGGTTGGTTCATTTCTTGATAACCAACCTCCCCGTTCAGAATCTGGAGGGGTTCATACATCAGCACTCGCAAATGGGAAGAATATCCTCTTCTACCAGGAGGATATAGGCAGGCATAATACTTTCGATAAAATAGCCGGCCGCATGATCATGGAGAATATTAAACCTGAGGTTCCAATTATCCTCACAACAGGCAGAGTAAGTTCTGATATGATGCAAAAAGCAATCAGATTACGAACACCATACCTGATCTCGATGCGCTCAACCAGCTCGGTCAGCATTGAACTCGCCAGGCAATGGGGTATTACCCTCATTTGTGGCGCAAGGAAATCACGTGTAAATGTCTTTGCGCATGAAAATCGAATTCTTGTTGAAGATTATCTTCGAAACTGAGATATTTAATTATTCCATATGCACGAACTTACTGTTACAGAGAGTATTTTAAATATTGCGGTAGATTATGCAACAAAGTCAGAGGCTAATAGAGTCACTGATATACATCTTCATATAGGGCGTTTATCAAGTTTTATCGATGATTCAATTCAATTTTATTGGGACATGATATCCAAAGGCACAATCTGTGAAAAAGCAGTGATCCACTTTGACCGCTTCCCTGCTGAAATCGAGTGCCTTGCTTGTGGAACAATATATCAAATGGACAGAGAGCTGACACCCTGCCCGGAATGCAAATCCATTCGTATAAAAATCCTTTCAGGCGATGAATTTCGCGTGGAAAGTATAGAGATTATTAAGGTTGAAGGATAAATGCAAAAATCACACATTCCAGTCTTTGAAAATATCCTAAATGCCAATGATCAAATTGCACACAAGAATTCCGAAAGATTTGTTGAAAATAAAGTATTTGCAATTAATATTTTGGCTTCACCAGGCGCGGGTAAAACCAGTTTCATCATTCAAACTATTAAAAGTATTGCCTCTCGATGCCGCGCGGGTGTCATTGAAGGTGATACTGCCCCTGTGACTATAGATGCAGAAAAAGTAATACGCGCTGTAAATGTCCCCACAACACAAATAAATACGGGGGGAAATTGCCATCTGGATGCACTTATGGTCAGCCAGGGATTGGATAACCTCCCGCTTCATAATCTCGATTTGGTGATGATCGAAAATGTTGGCAACCTTGTCTGTACTGCCACATTTAAGCTCGGGAACCATAAGAATGTCCTCCTCGCTTCTATTCCTGAAGGTGATGATAAACCGTACAAATACCCCGGAATGTACCGATCGGTCGATGTTCTTGTTATTAATAAAGTAGATTTATTGCCATATATAGACTTCAATATGGAGTATTACCTAGATGGAGTCAGGATGTTAAATCCTGACCTTATCCATTTTCCTGTATCCTGCAAAACAGGCGAAGGCATTTCAGATTGGTCAAACTGGTTAATTTCCCAGGTTTTTGATTCAAAATTGAAGTAAACAATAAATGAAAGCAATAAGATATTTGATAAATGGGGTTGTCCAGGGAGTTGGATTCCGTCCATTTATTTACCGGATAGCGCTGGAAAATCATCTTACTGGTTGGGTGAAAAATACTTCGGCTGGGGTTGAGCTCGAAGTTGAAGGTGATGAAATTGAACTGGAAGCCTTCCGGTCAGCTCTCATAACCGAACAGCCACCTCTTGCCAGGATTGAAAACATTTCTGATGAGTATATCCCACTGAACGGACACACTGCGTTCACAATCAAACCCAGCATCAAGACTTCGGGTGAATATTCACTGGTTCCGCCAGATTATGCAATTTGTTCTGATTGTGCCAGGGAGCTATTTGATCCTTCAAATCGCAGATACCGTTATCCTTTTATCAATTGCACCAACTGTGGTCCGCGTCTAACAATTATCAAAGAGATGCCGTATGACCGGAGTTCCACAACCATGTCATTTTTTGGATTATGCAAGAAGTGTGAGAGTGAGTATAACAATCCTTTAGATCGCAGATATCATGCTGAACCTATCGCATGCCCTGATTGTGGCCCACAAGTAACATTATTAGGTCAGTCAGGTATTATAAAAGAAAAAGAAGATGCCATTCAACTGACAAGAAAGTTGATTAGCGATGGAAAAA
>CAZRKL010000071.1:0-12803 GCA_964600595.1 uncultured Leptolinea sp. | reverse complement strand
TTATTAAGCTCTTGAATTTCCAGAAATCATTCATGCGGCTTTTATTGAATATTTATGTCAAGATCCATATACTAATATTGAATGGTGCAACATGAATAAAGTATCAATATTTCGATTGATTCTGGCTTCCTTTGTAATATTCCATTTACTTGGCGTTCAGGTAAATCCAGCTTCCGCGTTTGACTATTCTCCAGTCGTGATTCTGGCTGATGAAGATGAAGACAAAGGGT
Organism: uncultured Leptolinea sp.; assembly: GCA_964600595.1. Classification (GTDB taxonomy): domain Bacteria; phylum Chloroflexota; class Anaerolineae; order Anaerolineales; family Anaerolineaceae; genus DAIOEK01. Next base: position 12,573 of record CAZRKL010000071.1, on the reverse strand, counting down.
TCTGGGAAAAGATGATGGATACCCTGTCATTATCCAATTTGCTGGATAAGATCTTCTCTTACTTTGAAGAACGGGATGCCAAAATGGATGCCCTTTTTATTAATTCAAACTTCACAGAGATTGAAAGACAACAAATTTCCGAATATAGCGGAGGGAAATCCCCCGCCGAATTGACTTCAGAATTTTGCAATACATCCAAGACATCTGATGCGCAAATGATGATGGAAGATATCCGGCGTTCATATAGCGGTACTGAAGCTGATCCAAAATCTCCTGTCCACCTGATTGAGCTTTTTGAGCGGATGAGCAGCTTCTGCCCGTAAGCGTTTATTATCCTGGCTTTAAATTTCTACGAATAATATCTGTGACGTTTAACTGGTGGCGGTATTCCAGCTGACTGTTCATCATTTGTATCTGTTTTCGGGGAGAATAGAAGACCTCACTCCAACCATAACCAGCGCAGGCGGTATCAGCGATGTCGTTCCCTTCTGCATCCTTACCCCACCAATCCCTGTATTCCATCTCCATATCGGGCATGATATGAAATTCAGGAATATTGAAATGTGCAGAGTAGTAATAATCTGGGGGTAGTGCATTTAACAGTGTTTCAAAAACATGCACCCGAACGCGCGTATTGTGATTTATCTCTGATCGGGCAATTCTGCATAATCCGCGAACAGTGGAGAGGGGAGAAACTACTTCAATCCGTTCGAGGTTTTCAAACCTTTCTTTAACGCGCGCAATGACCTCTTTCATGACTAATCCACTTGCAATACTGTCAGCCAGGTACGCATCTGTGACCAATTCATGCTGGATCTTATCGAGGTCTTTATCTTTGAAGATGGTCATCTCCACTTTCCGGTTATAAACCGGCACAGAGCTGTCAAAAACATGATGCGCGTCTAAGATCACCTCATCACAGTAATAACCATAATTTTCAAAAATTGCTTCTGATACATGGTACTTCAGTCCCTCCCTGGCAATTGGGAAGATCGCCATATTTTCCTGAACCACACTGTTGATCCTGCTTTTGAAAGTGGGTGAACCAAAAATATCTTTAATTGCCTTAGCTATCAGTTTTGATCTTTCAGATCCCAGACAAAGTTGCCCGGGTAAGAGGATGGTTGAATGATTAGCTGTATCCTCTGGTGTTATTCCTGTAATTCGTAACTGATTGGTATCAATCTGACTGCTTCGCAAGTACATGAACGCCGAGGTGGCTTCTGTGTGATAGAGCACAATCTCAAGATCAGGGTAGCCTGCAATGCGGATTATCCCGGGACGATAAAAACCGCTTCCCCAGGAGTTGTAATGGAAGGGAAGCGGCTTCTCCAGTTCAACGGTTCCTTTGACCTGGGAGAGATCTTCTTCGGAAAAAGCAAATGGATAAACAAAACTCGGCATTCGAACTCCTTAAGATCGTTGAACAAAGAGAATGAGAGGGCTATCTTAAAGAGGCAGGTTATTTCTTAAATTCACTATTCACCTGCCCTATCCATTTTATCTGCAAATGGAAAATTATGCAGGATATTCTGGTGGCAATTTTTCTCTCTGGTTCGCAGAAAAATAACTTGATAGAAGTTTCGTTGCTCTATAACAAATGAATATCCAACAATTGAATTATTGAGTTACCAACTTGGAGAAAATCCAACCATCCAACATACTCGATGCCGAAAATTCAATCAGTTCTACCGAGCCCAAGATCAATATATATCCCAGAATAAAAATAGTCATGAAAGACGTATCTCTCATGACTATTTATTACCTTGTGTTGGATGTAATTAATTAGTAAAGGTTGCTTCTACGGTCATTCCCCACTGAATAGCAGGGTTTGGATCTGTGAGTTTAATTCGAACTGTATAGTAAACATCACCGCTCTGTTTAACCGGTTCGAGGACGATCTCTTCCACAACCCCATTCATGAGTGTTTCAGGGATTGCATCGACAGCAATTTCAACAGGATCGCCAATCTTAATATTCACCACATCCAATTCTGATAAATCGCTGGTTTCAACAATCCAACTGCTGGTGTCAGCCATGCTGACAACCCATGTGTTTGAAGTTACCACTTCATTCACGCTAATGTTGATGTTGGTGATGATCCCATCAAATGGTGCAACGATCTCATGATAGGATAATGAGCGTTTCGCGGCTTCCAGTTGAGCTTTTGCCAGGTTTAAACGACTTTCTGCCAGTACAAATTGATCGCGATCGGGCTGATCAAGTGAGTTTTCGTATGTCCTTTTTGCTTCATCTTCGTTGGCAATTGCAGTATCGAGAGCCGCCCTTATGAAATCCCTCTCTTGAATGATGGATTCCAATTTCCTGACCGCTTCATTGTAGTCTTCCTGGGCATTTTCAAGATCATCTTTTGCGTTCTCGTATCTTGTGCTATCTTCATTCAGATCTTTGACTTTGTCGAATTCTTCCTGTGCATCGATCAGATCTGCGCGGTAATCATCAAGATCTTCCTCAGCATCTTCGATATCGTCATCGATATTGTCTAGATTCAAGGCTTCCCAATCTTCTTCCGCCTCTGCGCGGACAACCTGGGCGTCTAGGTAAGCGGTCCATGCCTGGGCATTGGTTAGAGTTGCAGTTCTAATCACCCGGTCGTATTCCTGTTGGGCTTCCAGATATCCAGCTTCTGCAGCAGCTACAGCTTCCTGGCTCATTTCAATTTCGCCCATACGTGCCAGGACAGTTCCCTGGGTGACTTTATCACCAATTTGCACAGGGATGGCTGTAACCTTGCCATTCATCTGAAAAGCAATCCGCATATCATCCTTAGGTAATATGTTACCTTCAGCGATGATTCCAAATGGCTCTGGCGAAACAGAGACCACCTGAGGTTTTTCAGTATTCGTACTGCATGCAGTCAGTGCAAGTAACAGAAATCCAAACACAAAAAATAATTTCAGGCGCTTACTCATAATTTTCTCCATTTTCCGGTAAATCCCCTTTTATTGATGTTACTCATACGCAAGAACTTCGCGGATGGTTAACCGGGCGGCATTCCGCGCCGGTAGAATACTGGCAACAACTGACAAAGCTAATACTAACATTAACCAGAGTGTATATCCAGTCCATGTAAAGATAACTTGTATAGGTGAATTGAAAATCGTAACACTAATGATGTTGCTCAACAGGTAAGTAATGGGTATGGAAGCAATCGCTCCCAGGAACCAAGAAATACAACCTATGACCGTCCCTTCGATTATGACCATTTCCATGATTTTCTTATCCACCGCGCCGATTGATCTCATAATTCCAATTTCGCGGGTTCGTTCAATAACATTCATTGACATCGATCCTGCCAGTCCAATACTACCTACGGAAGCAGTTAATACGGCCATGATGAGTAAGAATGCGATCAGGATATCCAGATCTTCAGAAGCTCGCTGCATTGTTGATTTGCCGGTCTTTGCTTCGCGCAACTGATACCCTAGGTTTCTGAAATGCTGATCCAATCGCTCGCTCATGATTTTCTGATTTTCTGGATCGTGGTTATCGAGAAGAACGCGATAGGAAAATGATTGATTTGCCTGGTTACTGAGTTTGGACAGGTATTCATAATTGGCATAACCAATCGTACCTTCCTGGTTGGGAAACTGAAAAATCCCGGCAACTTCCCAATCATCCTCCCGCCCAAAGACTTTCAGACGGATTGAATCACCTGGTTTTAAATCAGGGAAATTAATCCAAATCCGCTCACTGATGGTGATCATCTGTCGATCACCGGGTTGTAACCATCTTCCGGCAACAAGATGTGGATCAACCAGGTTACTTCCTCCGGGTGGGGCAAGGATGGTTATGTTATCCAACGCCTGTCCATCTGTTGAAAAACTCTCTGCATCCGCGTACGTCCAACCTTCCACATGGTTGACTCCGGGGACTTGTAAAGCTGTGTTTCTGATATTGTTGACTCGGTAAGGACGGTCAAAATCTAATGAAATATCTGCCAGAAAGTAATTTGAAATTTGCCGGATGTAATCATGCAAAGTAACCCGGGTATTGAATACCGCAATAAATATTGCTCCACCCATCGTCAATGTAAACAAAGTCAAGAGCAATCTGCCTCTGTTGCGGAATGTGTTTCGTAAGGAAATTAACAATGGTCTTGGGAAATGGATACCGCGTTTGGTGGTTGTTTTTCTGAACCAGTGGTCAATTCTATCGTAAAGGGAAAGACGGTTTGTTGATTTTCGTTTTTTAGGATCTGAATTAATGCTCGATAGGGCGCTGTGTACTGATATCTTGGAACCGCGCAATACAGGGATTAAGCCAACCAAAATTGGAACCGCAAGCCCAACCACCAGTTGGACAATTAATGCATTTTTGACGATACGATATCCAAGAATTTGGAAGTTGATTTTATCTGCAATATATTGTGAGAGTGCGTATGCCCCTTGTCCTCCCAGTGGAACAGCAAGAGCAAGTGCCAGCAGGCTGAAACCGATTATTAGCATGACATATAAAGTGATGACCTGATTCCGGCGTCCTCCAACCAATTTCATAACACCAATATGGCGCAGATGCTGTGTAAGAAGGGCATTTAGCGTATTTGCAATAAGTGAGCTGCTTAGAAAGAGTATCAATACTCCCAGGGCGAGTAAAATGCCCAGAATTGCTTTAATAAGATTAGCCATTGGGTGTTCATCAGTTTTCGTGATGTGCATCCTGTTGACAGGAATATCATTTCGCTCGATCTTATCTTTAATTTCAGATGCATAATTGCGAATTATTGCTTCCTCATTCCCATTTTCTTTTACAACAACAAACAATCGGTTATAAAGCTGCGGATGTTTCAATGCAGACAAGGTATCCATATCAATGAAAGCCAGCGGAGGTGCGAGAAAATCGCCGGCACTTGTTGCCTGATCCTGGACGATCCCAACCATGGGCATTGTTTTAATCGTCCCGTCACTCAACTGCATTTCCAGGTTATCACCAACACTGACCGGGAGATCATCCAAGACTCTTTGATCCAGAATGATTTCTTTCTTATCAGGATATGGGTTACCTTCAACTGAATCCAGTAAGTTGATCTCGGATTTTCTGAAATCTTCTATTGCCACCAGCGTAACAGATGTCCAGCTTGAAGTTCCGGGTTTCCTGATCCGTAACGGAAAAATCCTTCGACCTTCTGCCTGTTTTACAGAATCGATATTCTCAACCATTTCAATCAACGTGTCGTCAAATGAATCAGATCGAATATCTATGTTCTTCGGATTGGTAAAAGCGTAACTTGCGTTTATATCTGAGGATATGATCTCATAAGAGCCTGTGATTACACCAATTGAGAACACCCCGATCGCTATTGAAATAACTACCAACAACGTTCGGGTGATATTGTCAAATAAGTCGTGAGCTACTTTTTTCCATCGAGGGCGCATGATTTATCCGCCTCCGGTGATTGACTTGGGAACTTTTTTATGGTTTTTTCTATCTGTTAAACGTTGATTTACAACCTGGGTTAATGCATGCGCAGTGAGTGGTGAATCCTTGAGCAAATTGCGAAATTCATCTGCCGGTAACGCGAGCAGCTGTACAGGTTGATCCCCTGATACTTTTACTTCTGCAGATGCAATCCCGCCATTGAGCATTTCCATCTCGCCGAAATACTCTCCTCTGTTAATTTGTGCTATCACCTCGGGCTGTCGAAACCTGGGTTTCACCAAAATATCAACAACTCCTGATTCGATAAGAAATAAATCCGTCACCGGTTTTCCAAATTCAAGCACAGTTTGACCAGGAAGGTATTCGACCTTTCTGAGCATATGGGTGACTTTTATCATTTGCGAATGCGTTAAAAGTGGCAGGGTTTTTCCCAATGTTTCATTAACAAACTCGCCGTCAGATATAATCATTGTTCGTGAGGTTTTCTCAGTTAGCGATGGGTCATGGGTTACCATGATGATTGTTTTACCTGCATGAATAAGCTGCGAGAAAAGTTGGATGATGCGATCCGCTGATCTGCTGTCCAGATTTCCTGTAGGTTCATCCGCCACAATAATGGGTGGGTTGGTTGCGAGTGCGCGCGCAATTGCTGCGCTTTGCTGTTGCCCGGTTGAAATTGCCGAAGGCAGCTTGTAAGCCTGGTTGGTAAGTCCAACAAGGTCCAGCAATTCCATCGCTTTTTGCGGCCGTTCATCTGCTGAGTACATTCCCACATAATCCATGGGCAGCATGACATTCTCAAGAATGGATAGCATTGGCAGCAATTGAAAAAACTGGAATACGATTCCCAGGGTTTTTCCCCGCCAGAGGGCTCGCTGGCTTTCGTTGATCCGATAAATATTCGTTTGACCTATGACCACATCGCCAGATGACGGATGGTCAATTCCGGTGATCATGTTTAATAGGGTAGATTTCCCGCTGCCTGATTTTCCCACCACTGCAACAAATTCACCTTGATGGATTTTAAGATCCACTCCCTTTAGGACTTCAAACTCACCCGCGGTATTTTTGAATTTCTTGACAACATGGTCAAGAAGAATAAAGGGATTCTCCTGATTAATAAGAGGGGTAGAAGGAATCAAACTCCCCTCCCTGCAATTGTTAGGATGCCCAAATCTGAGTTGATCATTTCATTTTCAATAGAACCATCGACCAGATAAACCTGGCGTGAAAACCGGGGAGCCAGGCTGTTGTCATGCGTAACCATGATGATGGTTTTTCCTCTATCGACCAATTGGTCGAATACATCGAAGATATGGGCAGCGGTAATAGAATCAAGGCTGCCAGTTGGTTCATCTGCCACCAGAATAGGGGGATCGTTTGCCAGTGCTCTGGCAATGGCAACTCTTTGTTGTTGACCGCCAGAAATTGTGGCTGGAAGTTTATTTGCGTGATCCACCAGCTCTACCATGTCGAGTAAATCAATAGCCCGATCACGGCTGACTTTGTGCTGGTAGGTGCCGCACAAGTCCATGGGAAGCATGATATTTTCAACCAGAGATAGCATGGGTAGCAATTGGAATGATTGATAGACCACACCGATATTTCGTCCCCGCCAATATGCCAGGTCATCTTCACTCAGTTTATGGATAGAGATTGGTTTGTGGTTTGTTGTGGCAATTACTTCTCCACTGGTAACATGATCTACTCCGGTAATCATATTTAGCAAGGTAGATTTACCGGCGCCTGATTTTCCGATTACCCCCAGGTATTCTCCGGGATAGATGTCCAGGTTTATGTGATCTAACGCAGAAAAATCTCCAGCTTCACTGGAGTAAACTTTTGTAACATCATGCAAAGAAAGCAATGTTTGTTTACCCTCTCCGATAATCACCGGATTGGTTTGGTTAGATACAGATATTTGTTTGTATTCCATACTTAAGTTGGTAATGTCTCTTTCTCTTCCAGAGTCTATCATAGGCGGGTTGATAGGTAATCCCACCTAAGATAGATAACCTTCATATTTATTATCGGTAATTAATCGATTGAGAATACCCTTGTGTATTCTGTTAGTATTTTTTCATATATCAATAGATATTCATGATCGATCTTCTGTTGTGCTGGGTTTGATAAATACCAATTGGCAATTTCTTTTGCACCTGATGAGAATGGTATCCTGGCTGCGAATTCAGGGACAATTCTTTTTATTTTTGCATTATCAAAAACCATGCTATGCGTTTTGTCTCCCAGCAGACTGGCTCCCCAAACAGGGTCAAATCGATTAATAAAATCACTGGGTATATGAACGGGATTGAGCACTCCGCCTACTGCTTCTGCGAGTAATTCATAAATCTGGTTCCAACTCAGCCATTCATCAGATGTAATATGGAATACATCTCCAATCGCATGTGAGTTGCCAAGTAATCCATTGAATCCACACGCAAAATCTCTATGATGGGTTAGAGTCCAAAGCGAAGTGCCATCTCCATGGATGATGACTGGTTTCCCTTCCATCATCCTCTGCAAGATTGACCAGCCTCCATGGAATGGCAGCAATGTTTTATCATAAGTGTGGGAAGGTCGAACAATGGTTATTGGGAATTTTTCTTTTCTATAGGCATCGACCAGCAGCTCTTCACAAGCGATCTTATTGCGGGAGTACTCCCAAAAAGGATTATGCAGGATGGTCGATTCGGTGACCGGTAGAGAAGCGGGGGGTGTCTGGTATGCAGACGCTGAACTGATGAAAACATATTGCTTTGTGATTCCACGGAATAAATCAAGGTCAACCTGAACCTGATCCGGTGTAAATGCTATCCAGTCAACTACCGAATCAAAGGTGTGACCTGCTATAAGCTTTTTAACGGTGGCTGGCTGTCGGATATCACCATGAATTAATTGCACGCCAGATGGTGGTTTTCTGAATGAATGACCCCGGGTAAGTAAAAAGAGTTCATCGCCATTTTCCACAAGTGCCTGGCTGCATGCGGAACTTATGATTCCGGTTCCCCCAATGAATAGGATTTTTCTCATGGTTTTTTCCTTTCCACTACTATTGTAATCCGGCAGGTTAAGGTTGGATAGGCAGCTATATAAGTATCTGAATTGTTGTATATCAGAAAATATAACTTCCGAATCGGCAACAATTAGGTTAAATATGCCAGTTTTTTGACGAATTTTTCATTGACTCGGTCTTTTTTTCGCTATAATAATTTTTAGTCTCATTATTTTTGGGGCGCTTTCCCTGTTGTATCGAACTTAATATCTGTATTGCTGTACCACGAAGTATCAACATCACTGCTGTAACCTGAACGTTATCGGAAATTATGCAGTAAAGAAGTACCTCAAGGCAGCCAGCAACACCTCAATCCTTCAGTTATTCATGGACGAAGCTTTAAGGCTATGTTCCATATGTAACCAGGAAAGTCATTATTCAAATTCAAGGAGGTTATATGCCGCAGTCGTTTAAGGAAGCAGTAGAGTATTCAAACAGATGGTTAAATATCATCAAGAATCCAAAAGTTACTGAGGAGGAAGGTAAACAGATAATTGAAGAAAGTAAAAACAATTTTGCTGAATTCTTCAATAGGGGTTGGTTGGATTATCGGAAATCGGTAACTGAAGCTGGAGACTGGGCAGCAACTGAATGGACTGGCAAAGGCGCAATATTTTATGATGTTATTGGCCGTGAATATATTGACTGCCTTGGTGGATATGGAATGATGGACCTGGGTTGGGGGCATCCCGAGGTCGTTGAGGCTGTTGCTGCGCAACTTCGTCGCACCCCCATGCCGAGTCAAGAGCTGGTGGATCCTCTCCGGGGAGTGTTAGCGCATCTGATGGCCAGCATCACTCCTGGTGATATTAAATACAGTTTCTTCTGCGCAAGCGGAACTGAAGCCATTGAAGGTGCAATCAAACTGGCCAAGATGCACACCAAGAAGAGCGGCTTCATAGTTGCTGTGAAGGCTTTCCATGGTAAAACCATGGGTTCTCTCTCCATGATGGGCAAAAGTGATTATCGTACACCCCCGGGTGTATTGTATGGTGGCCCGGTGTACCATGTTCCATTTGGCGATTGGAAAGCTCTCGAACAGCAATTGGATATTTGTCAGAAAGTCGGTGTGGATATTGCCGCAGTATTGTTGGAACCGATCCAGGGTGAAGCTGGAGCTATTGTTCCCCCGGATGATTACTGGCCAAATGTCCGTGAAATTACGAAGAAGTACGGGGTACTTCTGATTGCCGATGAAGTTCAGACTGGTATGGGGCGTACTGGAAAGATGTGGGGCTTGGAGCACTGGGGTGTTGTGCCAGACATTCTCGCCACCGCGAAATCTCTGGGCGGCGGGGTGATGCCCATCAGCACCTTCTGTTCTACTGAAGAGATCTGGCAATGCATGATGGATCCCAATCCATTCATCCATACAACCACAACAGGTGGTGGAGCGCTTGCCTGCTCAGCTGCTATTGCCGCAATAAATGTCACCCTGCGAGACAAATTGTGGGAAGTCGCTGCTGAAAAAGGTAATTACATTATGCCCAAGTTGAATGCCTTGAAAGATAAATATCCGGGGATTCTTGCAAAGACTACCGGGAAAGGCTTGCTAATAGGCATGCACTTTGTTGACGGTGAAATTGGATACAAGGTTGCTTCAGGCTTGTTCAAACGTGGTGTTTTGGTTGCCGGAACTTTGATTAGCGCTGTTACTGTTCGTATTGAACCACCGCTCATAATTACCTACGAACAAATCGATACAGTTCTTGATCGTATTGAAGATGTCTTTAAAGAAATCCAAAAATCCATGTAATAAAGCTAGATTCACAGATCCACTCTAAGGAGGATTTGAACAATGGTTCTTGAGACATATCACTCAGCATGGTTGGTAGTCACGTTTATCGTAATTTTCTTCCTGATCAGACTTGGGGTTGGTATTTGGGCGGGAAGTAAAGTGCAGGATAATGCTGACTACGTTGTTGCTGGACGCCGCCTTCCTATTTATATGTCTGCGGCATCAATTATGGCGACCTGGTTCGCCGCAGAGACGCTCATGGGCGCGTCAGAAACCGCTTATGATTATGGCTTTCAAGGCGTAGTTTTTGACCCGTTTGGAGCAGCCTGTTGTCTCTTCCTATCCGGTGTGTTCTTTGTCAGATTAATGCGCCGGGCAAAATATCTAACTGTCGTAGATTTCTTTGAACGCCGCTACAACAAACCCATGACAGTTCTGGCGGTCATCGCCCAGATGTTGACTTACTTCTCCTGGACAGGCGCGCAGATCGTTGCGGGGGGTGCCATTGTTCAAGGTTTGTTTGGTGTAGATCCAACAATTGGTATGGTCATCATCATCGTCATTGTTGCTGGTTACACGACGATGGGTGGTATGCTCGCAGACACCTTGCTGGACTTCTTCCAGATGTTCCTGACTGCAGGTGGTATTACCCTTGTTTTTCTGGCTGTTCTTGGTCAGGTTGGAGGATTCCCCGGTTTGTTTGAAGGAGCGGGTTCGACTTATGTTTCGGACCCATTTACCCTGTTGCCAATCGCGGGTGAAGGATACCTGGGGTACACGGGTATTACCGGGTGGATGTATTGGCTGGCAGCCTGGATGGCAATTGGCCTGGGATCGGTTGCTACACAAGACCTGATGCAGCGCTCTATGGCTGCTCGTAATCAGGCAACATCAGTTTATGGCTCCTACTTTGCTGGTGTACTTTATCTCTTCTTCGGCATCATGTCACCATTGATTGGTATCATGATGTTTAAGCTGCACCCGGGAATGGAGGATACATCTTTCCTGTTGGTCAAAGCTTCAATGGATTATTTATCTCCAATCATTACAGCAATTTTCATAGCAGCACTGACATCAGCTTTGATGAGTACTTCTGATAGTTCTCTTCTGGCAGGTGCCTCTGCTGTAACTGAAAACCTCATCCCAGCCATCACTGGAAAAAAGATGGAAGGCAAAAGAGCTCTATGGGCAACCCGTATAATGGTTATTGTAAACGCAGCAATTGGTTTTTCAATAGCCATGTGGGCTCAAACCATCTATGAACTATCCGTTGTTGCCTGGACCTTGCTGCTTGTGGGATTGTTTGTTCCATTTTCCTTTGGTATGTATTGGAAAAAAGCAAACTCGCATGGAGCGGTTGCGGCGTTTGTTGGTGGATTCATTGTATGGATGCTTGCCACAGTATTCTTCTTCAATACTGGTATAGGCGGACAATCAACCGCAGCTGTTTGTGAGTTCACTGCTGATATGGGCACCTACAGTGATGCCTGGTGGTGCGCGTTCTGGGATGCAGTGTATATTGGCTCATTTGCTGCCTTCTTTGCTTCAATCATATTCATGATTGTGGTTTCGCTGGCTACCCAGAAATCCTGCCCTGCAAAATTACTAACAGATTACTACGGTCAACCGCTCGATATGGATCCAAAGTTAAACTTTGGCTTCCTGCCGATCAAAGATGCTTTCCGTAAGTTGCGACCAGATGAGAAAAATGACTAGCTGAATTTTGTTTCAAAATAGAGAGCAGGCAATCGCCTGCTCTCTATTTATTTATGGACCTGTTACAGTGGGGTAACCTTTTGACTTCCAGCTATTTATGCCCCCAGCCATGCTGGTTACATCCGCGAATCCTGCCTTGAGAAGAATATCTCTACCTTCTGCGCTGCGGTTACCAGATCTACAAACGACCACGATTGTTTGATCAGAGGGAATTTCTGATAACCGGCTGCTTAATTCTCCCAACGGTATCAGAGTAGATTCAGGTATATGGGCAGCTTCCCACTCTTCTGGTTGGCGTACATCTAATATAAAAGCACCTGCATCGCGCATTTCGTATGCTTTATCAACCGATACCTCCATGGTAAGAGTAGGATTGTTTGACAACGCAGATGGTTTTGATATGAAAATGACAGCAACGATCAGAAGAATGATCAGGGCACCTATCCACAAAAGGGATGGTTTTTTGGTGTTATTTTGAGATTTAATCTTGGGCATGGATCGATCCTGTAGTATGTATTTAAAAGTTAGATGGTTTGGAAGAGAAAAAGTGACAAAAAAATCAAACTTCTTTTCGCGGTGCAACAATTTCTGATTTGACGGTAACTGGAACAGGCATTCGTAAAGATTGGGCTGTGTGACATCCTCGTTCCGCGTGAGTCATTAG
>CAZRKL010000070.1:0-12901 GCA_964600595.1 uncultured Leptolinea sp. | reverse complement strand
ATCCCAACCTGGAACCCATCCGTTCGGTTAATGAGGTTTTTCCGGATCCGATATTACCCGCAACGACAACGATTTTTTTGCTCATCTGGTTCCCTCAAAATTCATTGATAAACAGCAAAATAGATTATACACATTAACAGCCTGGGTCGAGCTAATATGAGGTATCTGGAGTCTGCGATATTTTTTCCTAGATAACAATTTTTTAAATTGGTAATGATATAATATTCCTACTTGATTCTCATTCAACTGAAAGGGCAGATGCTCTCTTCATAATTGGGTGATCATTCTAATGGGGGAGATGCATTGTGTTCTCCGGGAGTGGTATGGAGAAAAAGGCGAAAAAACTCAGCAACAAAGGTCAGACTCAAAAAACCATCGATCCACAAGAGTTGATTGATACTCTGCAGAATGAATTGGATGAGAAGGAAAAAATCATCCAGGTATTATCTGAAAAACTATCCAGGATAGGTACGATTCTGGATGGCTCAAGTGATCCGATCTATTCGTTGAGTATCGATGGAGAATATGTGTATGTAAATCAGGCGTTTGTTGATCACGCCAATAAGCCAAAGTCAGAGATCGTCGGATATAAATTTGAAGATGTTTTTTCAATAAATGAGGCTGAAAAACGAAAAACTGCGTTTATGTGGGTGTTGAATAACAAAGAGCCTAAAACTATTGAAGTAAATAGTACCAGAAAAGAAGGTAATCATACTTTTGTGACAACAATGCGCCCTGTAATCGACAGTAATGGTGAAATAATCCTCATTGTTGGCACTGCAAAAGATATTACTGATCGAAAAAAAACCGAGGATGACCTGAGGTTCTTAAGTACTCACGATTCTCTAACAGGATTGTTCAACCGAAATTTTTTCGAGACGGAATTGAAAAGGTTACAGGTAAGCAGGTTGTTTCCGGTGAGTATAGTTATTTGTGATATGGATCATCTGAAAGGTATTAATGACAGGTTTGGTCACTCAAAAGGTGATTCCTTAATCAAGAAAGCTGCCGAATGCCTGCAAAAAGCGTTTAGAGCAGAAGATATTATTGCCAGAGTTGGTGGGGATGAATTTGCCGTTCTGCTTCCACAAATGGATGAGAACAATGCACTAGAAGCTATTGCCAGGTTAAATAATATACTCAAAGAGAGCGGTGAACCATATCTACAATTATCCATAGGCGTCGCGTGCGGCCAGGATGGAATGCAGCTGACAGATGTCCTAAAAATGGCGGATGACCGTATGTACCAGGAAAAAATGAACCGGCGAGTCAGAAAAATCTGATCTTGAGTGGATTTCCCAAATACCTGAAATAACTCCAACTTCAAGCAAATATTCGCTCAGGATGGTCTAAGTATTCCTGCACGTGAATAAAGTATCTGCCTACATGCAACCCGTCCATAAGGGCATGATGTACTTGAACAGACAGCGGCATTTTTATTCTGCCAGAATCTTCAAAATATTTACCCCAGGAAATCCGAGGTACAGAATCAACTGGATTCATATGAACCGGGTGGGTGAGCTGGGTAAATGAGATCCACGGAATACTGGACATGAATAAAAGATCATCCTGTCCCGGTTCATCATCAAGGGTTGGGTGTTCCCTGACCTCGTCGATTTTTTGAGCTGCGGTTGTTGCAAAGGTGGCAAAATTGGAATCAAATGGAATTGTGCAAAATGAAAACAGGTCTCCCGGTGCCAGGATAGATGTAGATGGATGGACGATTTCATGTTCAACCACGAAATTGCCCCTGATGCGCCAGCGAAATTCCTGGAGCTCATTTGCGATTCTGGCAAAAAGGTAAGTGAATGTTACCGTGACTGATAAACCCATTTCTTTAATAACGGGTTGAATGTGAGTGATATCAACGGCTGCTGTCAGGTTGAAATGTGGATAATCAAAGCCCTGGTAAAGTTCAAAATGCTTTTTTCTTGACCAAGTCATAATATCGATAGTTTTCATAATTCCTCGCAAAAATAGTATAACTTAATCTGTATTGCTTGTAACATCCGTTTCCGAAACAATCATAAGTTCTAATTGCCAGTGGTACAATTTTTGTCATCCCCTATTGTGAGGTTTTTCTTGTGACTGACTACTCCAAGTACATTGCAGCCGAACTCAACATAAAAAACAGCCAGGTAAGTGCAGCCATTGAATTATTGGATGCGGGTAATACGATTCCCTTTGTTGCCCGATACCGAAAGGAGATGACTGGCACACTGGATGAAGAACAGCTCAGAAAAATTTTATCTGAAGTGGAGCGGTTACGCGGATTGGATGATCGACGGGTGGCTATTCTTTCATCCATCACAGAGCAGGGAAAACTTACTACTGAATTAGAGGAACAAATTCAGCAGGCGACCACTCTCACTGCTCTCGAAGATTTATACGCACCATATAAACCCAAACGAAGGACACGGGCAAGTGTGGCCAGGGAAAAGAGATTGCAGGGACTGGCAGATATCTTACTTCAGCAACCCAAAAGAGGTGATAAACCAGAGCAAGCGGCAAAAGCCTTCCTGAATGATCAGGTCACCAGTGTTGAGGATGCGCTTGCAGGAGCAAGAGATATTGTTGCAGAAGTGATCAGTGACCATGCAGATATTCGCAGGATCACAAGGGAGCGTGCGCTGAGTTTTGCGAACCTCCTGGTGGAAAAGATTACTGACAGCCAGGATGAAAAGCTTGTCTATGAGATTTACTATGATTTCTCCAATCGAGTTGACCGGCTTCGTCCTCATCAAATCCTCGCCATTGATCGGGGAGAAACAGAGAATGTTCTTCGTGTTAAAGTGGATGTTCAGGAACGCGATTGGCGTTACGCTATCAATTCTGGAATTAAACCAGATGTCAACTCACCCTGGTATGAGCAGATGGAATTGGCGATCAATGACAGCGCAGAACGACTTCTATTACCTGCAATTGAGAGAGATGTGCGCCGTGAGTTGACCGTAAAAGCACAAATGCACGCCATTCAGGTGTTCGCGAACAATTTACGCGGCTTGCTCAGTCAACCACCCCTGAGCGGACATTGTGTTCTGGGGTTGGATCCGGGCTTCAGAACCGGATGCAAAGTCGCAGTGGTCGATGCCACCGGAAAAATGCTGTCTACTGATACGATTTATCCGCATGAGCCGCAAAAGAAATGGCAGGAAGCTCAGGATAAATTAGGAAAGCTCATCGAGAAGTTTGAAGTTACACTGATTTCAATTGGCAATGGTACAGCTTCGAGAGAGACAGAACAACTGGCTGCCCAACTCATCAAGAAATATCCAAATGTTAAGTATATGATCACAAATGAGGCTGGAGCGAGCGTCTATTCCGCCAGCCCATTGGCGAAAGCAGAATTACCCGATCTGGATGTATCCCTCAGAGGGGCAGTATCCATTGCCCGGCGGGTTCAGGATCCACTGGCGGAACTTGTAAAAATTGATCCCAGATCAATAGGGGTGGGGTTATACCAACACGATGTCGATCAGGGATTGCTGAAACATACTCTGGATGGCGTCGTTGAGGACGTGGTGAACCAGGTTGGTGTGGATTTGAATACCGCATCCCCAGCGTTACTGGCTGCAGTGGCAGGGATTGGAGCCAAACTGGCAGAGAAAATTGTATCTTACCGAGATGAACATGGAAAATTCAACAATCGGGAGCAATTACACAAGGTGCCCGGGCTAGGTCCCAAAGCATTTGAACAGGCTGCCGGGTTTCTACGGATCACAGGCGGCGATAATCCTCTGGATGTGTCAGCCATCCACCCTGAAAGCTACACGGTAGCAAATAAAGTAATTTCTCGGGCAGGATTCAAACCCGGTGCGAATCTCACTGACCGGAAACAAGCCATTGAAAACCTCAGAGCACAAATTACACCTGAAAACCTTGCAGCTGAATTAGGATGCGGTCCGATGACCTTGATTGATATCCTTGAGCAGTTGGTTAGACCGGGTCGCGATCCCCGCGAGGATGCTCCTACGCCTATCCTACGCAGTGACGTGTTGAAGATGGAAGATCTTGCTGAAGGGATGAAATTGAAAGGCACTGTCCGTAATGTGGTCGATTTTGGAGCATTTGTTGATATTGGTGTAAAACAAGATGGCTTGCTGCATCGTACCCAAATGCCATCAGGAACATTCCTGCAGGTAGCGGATGTGATCGATGTAGAAATCATCAAAGTGGAAGTAGAAAGGGGTCGAATCTCTCTGCGTTTGGTAGAGTGAAACCCCTTACAATCAATTTGGCACTTTTGCATAACAGAATCTCCCCGGTGGGCCAGTTCGAGTAATCAGATCCGGGGAGATTTATGACTGTATAGACTTCTTCTGAAATACTCGATTTACTGTGGTACAATCAAATCTACTTGAATTAGCCAGGGTACCTTTGCAGCAAATTTCCAATAAGGAAATCCCATACAAAGCTTCAAGTAAATATAAATCAAAATATTGTGTCCGATTTTAGACAAGCTGCTGCACTGTTAAATCTTCGTTCACTGCAAAATTATTAGCTCAGCAGTCGCAGTAGTTTTATTCCGTAATTATTCATTACATTAGAACCCTCTCCTGACTTCTGAAGAAAAGGAACATTGTGAATTTTTCTAATTTTAATCTTGATTCCCGCCTAGATGCTGGGATCAAAAGACTTGGCTTCACTACGCCTACTCCCATCCAGGAAGCAGCCATCCCGGCTGCCATGCGCGGTGAAGACCTTCTGGCAACCGCTCAAACCGGTACCGGCAAGACAGCAGCCTTTGTGCTGCCCATTCTTAACCGCCTACTTAAAGGATCGCGCAGACAGATTCGCGCCTTAATCGTGACGCCCACCCGGGAACTGGCTGACCAGATCCAGGAAAACGTGCGGGGTCTGGCAAGCGGAACCAATATCCGCAGCGTTACCATTTTCGGTGGTGTACGTCAGGGTCCCCAGATCAAAGCTATTGAGGAAGGTGCTGAAATCGTCATCGCCTGTCCCGGCAGACTGCTGGACCTTGTTGAGCAACGGAAGATCAACCTGAATTCGGTTGAAATTCTGATTCTCGATGAAGCCGATCGAATGTTTGACATGGGCTTTTTACCCTCCATCAAGCGAATTATCAAGCTGGTGCCTGAAAGACGGCAAACCATGCTGTTTTCGGCAACTTTCCCTGAAGAGATTGAACAACTTGCAAGGCAGACACTCCACCAACCAAAACGGATTTCCATCGGATTGGTTGCCCCAGCCGAAACCGTGGCACACGCGCTGCTGCCCGTCCCTCAACACCTCAAGACTGCCCTGGTAATGGAATTACTGAAGCACACCGAAACACGCTCTGTATTGATCTTTACCCGTACCCGACACCGCGCTGAAAAACTGGCACGCCAGATTCAGCAGACCGGTGAACGGGTTACCAGCCTGCATAGCGACCGGACTCAGGACCAACGCAAGAAAGCGATCCAGGGTTTCAAGGGCGGCAACTTCCGGGTTATGGTGGCGACTGATATCGCCGCACGCGGATTGGATGTACAGAATATCTCTCACGTGATCAATTTTGATATGCCCAGCACCCCGGATGACTATATCCATCGCATTGGCAGAACCGGCCGCGCTCAGCGGACAGGTGATGCCCTGACACTCGTGACTCCGGATGACTTCAAGATGGTTCGCACACTAGAGAAAATTATGCCAACCGAAATGGAAACATTGATGATTGATGGCTTTGATTACGATGTAGCTGCGCCGATCCCGGTGCGGACTGGTGGGGCAGGTCGCCCCGCTTACGCACGTCGTTTCAATCGATAATCGACAAACCAACCGCCTGACAAACAGGCGGTTTTCTTTTTCTTACATCCGTGGTGTTTTCTTATTTCATGTTTTATTCGATAGTCAGCCATTGCCTGGCTGATTCCTCAACATAGAAGATACGGAATTCCCAATTGAAACGGGTCTCTGATGCAAATTCTGCAAAGCGCTCGCTTATGGGCATCTCCCGAGGAATAATCAGGGCGACTTTAAGCCGGTAGTTCGAGAATTTTAATAAGACCTCGCCTGCTAATCCGCTGCTGAGATCGAAAAACGACGGTGAGAGATTTTCTACCTTGAGGAGTAGAAGATTCGTTCCCTGCTCGCCACAGGCAGCGATCAGATCCAGTGCATCGGATATATTGTTGATCACTGGTTCTGAATCTGTGATAAAGAGATACGGTATTGTGGAATCATTATTGAGTGTCGTGTTCAATGTAATACTCCAAAGCAGAAATTGCCATCTTACCCTGAACGAGAGAATATAATATTTTATATCATACTGTCATGGAGGAGAGGAAAATTTGGATGCACATGATGTTTTTGTAGGTATTTCCGGGGGCAGAGTGCTGGATGTTGCCACGGGCAGAGGCGGTTTCGCGGTCGAACTGGCTGAAGGGTTGAAAGACTATGCTGAGATTATCGGGGTAGACAGCAACCCTGCCCATGAACGCGCATTCCTCCAATCTGCTGCTGGTAGAACCGGGTTCCTATTCAAGGTAATGGATGCCAACCGGCTGGATTTTGCAGATAGGACCTTTGATACGGTGTGTGTATCCAACTCGCTGCACCACTTTGAACACTCGGAGATCGTGCTACAGGAAATGCTGCGGGTGCTACATCCCGGAGGGAGGATGATCGTGGCAGAAATGTACAGGGACAGACAAACTGACACCCAGATGACGCATGTTTTGCTGCACCATTGGTGGGCAGCGATCGACCAATTGCAGGGAATTATCCACCGGGAAACCTACAGCCGGAATAAGCTGATTGAACTGGTAAAGCAATGTGGTGTATCAAGCCTGGAGGCGCATGACCAGAAAACCCTGGATGAGGACCCCCTTGATGCAGAACTGCTTGCAGAGCTGGATCAGATCATCGACAGTTACATCCAGAAGGCGGAGGAACACCCAGACCTGCAGGCAAGAGGGGAAGAACTGCGTAGAAGAGTCCACAGCATAGGTTACCACAGCGCAACAAGATTGCTTATCATCGCACACAAATCCCCTCAGGATTTATTCTGAGGGGTTCCTTTTATTCAGGCTCGATTTGTTAAGTGACTAAGGCAACAGCGCGAGCGTTGGGCAGCGGGAGATGCACAGTCCGCAGCGGGTACAAAGATCCCCATCCACCTGAATTTTCTTATCGACCACCGTAAGAGCTCCATATACACAACTGGTGACGCACAACCCACAGCCGGTACATTTCTCTGAAATCACCACAGGGGGATGATCCATGAGGGGCGGGGTCTGGCGCAAGGATAGACCAATCACCTCGCGGGCAGAAGTGTACCCATGCGCATCGAGCCAGGTATCCATTTCTGCGGCGATCTTGCCAAATACCTGCGGACCCCTGGTGATGGCGGCTGTGCAAACCTGCACGGCGCTGGCGCCTGCCATGAGGAATTCTATGGCATCGGTGCCGCGGGAGATACCGCCAACCCCGATGATGGGAATATCGACCGTGCGAGCGGCATCATAAACCGCACGCAGGGCAATGGGTTTGAGTGCTGGTCCGGAGATCCAGCCGTAGCCTTTACCGCCCATCCACAAGCGCCCGGCGTGCTCGATATCTATCCCCAGGGCGGGTCCGTATGAATTAACCGCCACAATACCATCAGCGCCGGCCTGCTGGGCAGCTTCGGCAAAACGTTGGATATCGCGGAAGGGGCTGACTTTAACCAGCACCGGAAGACCGGAGCCATCTTTGGCTGCTTTGATGGTGTTCTGGAGCGGGGTGAGATCATTGCTCACGTAATGGGTGCTGAGTTCAAGCGCATCTGCCAGATGGGCAACCCGAGGAGCAAGGGAAGCTATCTCTTCGGTGGTGTAACCCAGGCTGACGATGAGTGGCAGACCCAGCTTGCGGGTTTCGGGCAGTTCGTGCTCGATCCACTGCTCGGGGGTGAGTTCGGACCACAGTTCTGTGTTCAGGAAATATGTCTTGAAATCTGCCATATTGGGGTGGGGGATGACAGCCGCGGTGGTCGAGATAGTTTTGGCGACCAGGGCAGATGCTCCTCCGCGGGCACAGGCAGCCAGGGCTTTCGCATCCATTACCGGCGGACCGGCAGCGGGCATGACCGGATGGGCGAATTCCAAATTCCAGAGTTTGATGCTCAGGTCAGACATGAAAACCTCTCAGATGGGGGATATGCCGGCAATGGTAACAGGGGTGAAGAATTCTGAAAAGGGGAAAACGGGAAACAAATGATAACTTCTGGTGGTGGAAGATGCACAGGAATCATAAACAATTTAAGGAGTTAAAAAACCGGTATTTGAAACAAAAGGAAACAATTCATTGCGTAGATAATGCGTATAGGCGAGTAGTAAGTGGCGTGAGGATGAGCATATTTGATTGTAAGGAACAGTATCGTTTAAGGGTAGCTGTCAAAAGTGACAGGTTTTTTACACAGGAGGGGAAAAATTGTACACACATCCTAATAATTCTGCTAGCCAACTCAGAAAAATGTGGGGGTGCAAAAGGCAGAGAGGGCAATTCCATCAGTTCGGTCAGGGAAAATGAGATCGAATGGTTCACTACTTTGTAAAGACACACAATACATAGTGATGGCTCGACATGGATTGACTCGACTGGGGCAGAATTCACAGGATGCTGCCTTGACTCTGGGAATTCATCATTCAGAAAAGCAAGAAGTCCACAAGTATCACTTGAGGACTTCCTTTTTAATTTTCAAAAATGATTTGCCCTTATGATTTATTCCCAAGGATTAATGATGATGACTCCTGGCGTTGGATCAACGATTTCAGGTTGACTTCCGCAGCTTAAGAGAGATACATCACCCAGTGGTTTTGAACGCAAGGACGCGTTCTTGCCTGATTGAACCACGAATTGATAAATAAACCAGGATTCTTTGAATTTTTTACTATCCTGGATTGCACTGGATTTTATGGTCACTTCCCAGGTGTCATCGGACACTTTCTTCATTGCTGTCCCTTCATTGTATTCTGTTTGTTTGCCGCTCTCTTTATCCTGCAGTTTGTAGAACATAAATAAATATGTAACATCTTCCGGCTTAGTCACGCGGATTCTAAATGTAATCTGGTTTGGTGCGCAATTTCCGTTGAAGAAACTATCTGAAGAGCGGGTCGTCTCTACCACAGAGAGAATGTCTGGTAGAGGTGTAGGTGTCTCGGTGGGAGTTGCAGTGGATGTTGCGGTTGGGGTATGGGTGGGTGTGTCTTCTGGAGCCGGTGTCATTTCACTTTCCACAAAAACTGTAACCGATGCTGGTAAACCCCATGAGCCATCAGCAGCTTTTGGGCGTATCTTGATTGTTTGTTCACCGGGTTCCACGGCGTCCCACATGTAGTGGAACTCGTACAGATTATCAACAACCGAGGATGCCATATCTGCACTTGAAGTGAAAACTACTTCGTCTTCGATGATCCACTCCACTTCAGAAATGCCATCCGGGTTGGTAACATGGGCAACTAATTCGTAAGGTTTGAGTGACATAGTCATACCATTCTCTGGAAAATCGAACCAGGCTTTGGTGGAGCTAGAAAACAAACCAGAATTATCTGCTTTACTTGCAGAAGGCATGCATCCTGTTTGTAATAAAATGCTTACCAAGATTACTATCACTAATAACATTGATTTTTTCATATTAAGCCCTCTCGTATCAGCCAACTTCAATTTATTCTTCATATTCAATTTCAAGCTGAACATCATCGAATGTGTATTTACATCCATGGAGTCGTGTACCCGTGAAGTTCATCATGTTGTACACTTCCACCATGAAGCCGAAGTTGGGGGTGGATCCATTTACCCAGTTTTGCACTTCATCTGTGACATTGTTTGATCCATCCGAGTTTGAAATAACCGTTGTCGCATTGGGTGGGTTTGCGTGATAACCGACAGATCCATTCCTGTTTAATAACAACAGAGCCGTTTTACATATTTTATTTTCGTCAGCAACAAAGAACCCATCTGATATCGCGTAAAAATCCATATTTGAAGTGGGAATCTTCAGGGTAGCCTTAGTAATTTTCTTGCCTACCAGATTCGAGATATCAAATTTGAAAAATCCATAATCCTTCCACAATGTTGGATCATAATACACAGCTTCAGTTCCAAACACCTGCCACACCGATTGCAATGAATCGGGATTGATTACATATTCGGGGCCGGATTCTCCAACGTACTCTCCTTGTCCGACGATTTTATATTGATACACACCGCTTTCAATTGGTTCCAATACAGCAGTTTTCTCTACCACGGGATTGGCGTTGGCAGCATCACCCAGGCGGATGCAGCTTTCTTGAAAATCTTGTGATTGCAGAAAATGAGATCCACTCGACATACTCTGGGCTCTAATGCAAAACTCCTGCGTTGCCAGAGCCTTTTTCTTTTGTTGTTCTGAGTAAGAATCGTTTGGATCAATTACCCAATCTCCGGATGGTTTGATGAAAGATTCGTAGTAATAGCCATCCGCTTGCGGACTCGGAGCGTACTCCGCTGTGATAAAGCTATATTGAGGATTGTGTGTGTATTGGTACACACTGAAATTATCTGGCTTATTCACGCAAACATATTGCTGATCCGGTTCGGGGTAAAAGTTGTAGAAGCAAGGCTGCGGGTTCCAATGCCATCTGAGGAGAATTCTGTCATCGAGGTTCCAGGTGCACCATAGCTTCAACGCGTCTGGACATTTCTGTTCATCCAGTACCTGCTCCACATCAACTGGGCTGGCAATACCAATATTCATGCTCGGTTGGCTCCCGAGGATCAGTTTTGACCCCAGGTACATGTAAAAATCAAATTGAGGGGCAGAAAACACCATCAGTTTATCTTTATCCACCAGATTTACCATGCCAGATGCAGTACCCATGTTTACGGAAGTATCAGATGTGACGTTCTGGCACTCGATATTTAATCTGAAATTCGCCAAACCCGTCATGGAAAGATCGGGTGCGAAAGGTGTAAGATCATACGCGGTTGCGACATCTTCCCTTGTTTCCTGTCCAGAGTCCAGCAGCATGGAGTTTAAATTTGTCATCCAGTAACGGAGATCGTTTTCTGACATGGGAGTTAATGATTGCCCTTCGAGCACTGGAATTCGATCCCATTGAAGCTGGTCAAGCCAGAAATAGCAATGCATGTTTTCCACATCAGTTTTCGGTACTATTTTCATGTCTGCGAAAACGACTCCATTCCATGTGTCTCCAGCGCACGCAGAAGATATCTCTGCTTCGTGGATCTCTGAACGGGAACCACCTGTCGAGTTATATGCGTAGACTGAATACAGATAAGTGCCCTCAAATTTCGAATCTCGATCGAGGTAGGTGCTGAGCTGATTCTTCTCCAATTTCATGGCAACGATTGGGAAAAAGTCTTGGTCGTTTGGCCCGAAGCGCGTGATCATCAAACCAGTGGCGATGTTGTTGAGATCTTGAACATCAATCTGGACTTCACACGCAGAGGGACGAGCGACAGTCACTTCCAAATTGATGGACTCACCCTGTATGAGCGGAAGAGGCAATGTACTTCGATCGGGGGGTTCAGGTACTTGAGGCGGTTCCAGACCAGACGGTGTATCCGTTGTTGTGGTCTCTCCATTTGTTGGGACCGGGTCTGAACCAGC
The DNA here is from genome assembly GCA_964600595.1 of uncultured Leptolinea sp. GTDB lineage: Bacteria > Chloroflexota > Anaerolineae > Anaerolineales > Anaerolineaceae > DAIOEK01. Next base: position 1,302 of record CAZRKL010000070.1, on the reverse strand, counting down.
AGGTGCACCACCGCCACCAGGCGAAGGAGTAAACTCAGGCGCTGGGGTGAGTTTGGCATTATCGAATAACGGTAAAACCGGGTTGCCAGTTCCCTGATCCACATCCCCTTCAACGACAGCCGTAAGAACGCTGGAATAAGCGCTGCGACCGGTTTTATCAATGCCGCGCAGGGTTAGCCTGTAAACGCCGGATTTTTCGGGCTTCCAATTCCATAACCCACTGAAGGCGGTTGTTTCAGTTTCTGTGGATGGTTGTCTGGCTTCCCATATAGTGTCATCCACCCAGAGCTCCATGCCATGTACAGGATACTGGGAGAGCATCTTGCCGTGCAAGGGAAGAATTTCTCCGGTTTTGAGATGCACTTCTCCCGTTGGATTGGTAAATGCCACATCCATGGTAGCCGGAGGGAGCGGAGGGATATCTTTGTCGGCAAAGAGCTGGCTTTCAGGCACTTGCGGTTTTCCAAATATCTGCCCGGATGATAGAAGCTGCCTCCCAAATGCAAGGTAACCGATGATCAACGCGGCGACGCACAGAACAGCAATGACAACCAATGCAATAGCAATGCGGGTTATTGTTGATTTCGACATGAGCAAACACCTTTCTTACAGCTTGCCTATTTAGTTGTTGGTCGTATGAAAAACTGAAACTATTGGTTTGAACTAATTTACCACCCGTATTTCAACCAATTATGCAATTATATGGAAATATTTCGACAAATCAATAAATTTAGCTGAACAAAATTTAGTTTCAATCTGCAGGTGGATTTATGTGGATAAATCCCAATCCATCTTCGCCCTTGACATTCTCAATAATGATAATATAATTCAAATAACATTATCAATAATGATAATAAAGAGGTGCGGATGACAGAAAATAACTTACTCGACGCGATGCTCCACCCCACACGGATGCGGATTATGATGACGCTGGCTGGAACGCAGGGAATGACCCCCCTGCAACTGGCGGATGTAATGCCAGAAGTGCCGCAGGCAACACTTTACCGGCACATCAACAAGCTGGCTGAAAACGGGATATTGACCGTGGCGCAGGAGCGGCGGGTGCGGGGCACGATTGAAAAGGTGTACGCGCTCAACACATCTGCGCGCACGCACCTGACAGGAGAGGATATCCAAAACCTGAGCCGGGAAGAGCACATGTATTACTTCAACGCTTTCCTGGTGACGTTGATGGAAGAGTTCTCGGGGTACCTGCGCAGCACATCCAAGGTGGATTACGCCTCCGATGGTGTGGGGTACAGCCAGGTGGTGTTGTATATGGACGAAAACGAGTTGATGGAG
>CAZRKL010000069.1:0-13253 GCA_964600595.1 uncultured Leptolinea sp. | reverse complement strand
TTTGGTATACGCTACCCGCCATTGATATCCGAACCTTACATCGAAAGCCGGATCGTGGCCAATATCGACATCGCACCTACCCTCTATGAACTGGCGAATATTAAACCGCCTGCTGATATGGATGGATTATCACTTGTGCCATTACTCTCGGGAACCAACAGCTGGAGGGATAGTCTGCTGATCGAAGGATGGCCTCCGCGAGGCATTTTTGCTGCTTTACATACTGGTCGCTATGTGTATGCAGAGACTATTGATGATAAAACCGAGCTTTATGATCTGGAAAATGATCCATATCAGTTAGAGAATCTGGCGTATGATTCTGCGTATGCAGATATGGTAAGAGATTTCCATGAAAAGCTTTTGTTAGTAAAAGAACCTGAAGGAGTTCCAACTCCGATCCCAGAATAATATTTGAGTATGACAATCAATTTGGAAGAAAGAGGAAGAAATTATGGAGCAAAGAGAACAGGCAATCGCATTCGCCCATCAAAACAAGGATAGATTCCTGAAGGAATTATTTGATCTTACCCGCATCCCTTCTGTATCCACAAATCCGGAAAATGCAAAAGATATGATTAAGACAGCTGAATGGCTATCGGCTGAACTCAAAAATCGGGGCTGCCAGAAAGTTCAGATCATGCCAACCCCAAAACACCCTGTGGTTTATGCAGAGTGGATGAAAGCTGGAGATAATAAACCTACTGTCTTGATTTATGGTCATTACGATGTGCAGCCAGAAGATCCTGTAGATCTGTGGCGGTCGGGTGCATTTGATCCCACAATTGAAGGAGATTACCTGGTTGCACGGGGTGCTTCTGATATGAAAGGGCAGATCATTGCTGTCTTAAAAGCAATTGAATCTGTTCAGGCTGCCGGAGAATTTCCGGTAAACATCAAGTTTATTCTGGAAGGTGAAGAAGAGATTGGCTCACCCAACCTCGAAGCTTTCATTCGCCAGAATAAAGACTTGCTAAAGTGCGATTTTGCATTAAACCCTGATTCAGGAATGATCGCGCCAGAGATTCCAACAATCGTTTATGGTTTGCGCGGTTTGGCTTATCTAGAAATTCGTGTGTATGGACAAAAAGGTGACCTACACTCGGGTTTGTATGGCGGGGTTGTTGAAAACCCGGCAAATGTACTATGCCAGCTGGTAGCCGGTATGAAGGATTCTGACCATAGAGTAACACTACCAGGTTTCTATGATCGGGTTCGTCCATTATCTGAGCAGGAACGAAGCGAATTTACCCGTCTTCCTCTGGATGAGGATTTTTACCTCAAAGGTACTGGCGCCACGAAGTTGGTTGGAGAGAAAGGATACACCTGGTGTGAACGGGCAACCGCCCGCCCAACACTGGATGTCAATGGCATCTATTCTGGTTACATTGGGGAAGGTTCAAAAACAGTATTACCAAGCTATGCCATGGCAAAAGTCTCGATGCGGTTGGTTCCAGATCAAGATCCCGAAGAGATCCGACAGGCAATGGTCCGATATATTGAAGATCGTTTACCCGATACCATGCGTTATGAACTTATTGTTCACGCGGGTAATCCGGCTTCTATAACCGATATCAATACACCTTACGTGAAAGCACTCGCATCAGCCCTCGAAATGGTATGGGGTATCAGACCGGTATACAAACGGGAAGGCGGAAGCATTCCTGTCGTTGGCCATATGCAGGAGATACTTAATGCCAGTTCTGTTCTGACGGGTTTTGGTCTGCCAAGTGATAACATCCACGCACCCAACGAGCATTTGGACCTGAAAGTTTGGTACAAAGGCATTGACTCGCTTATTCACTTCTTTTATAACCTGTAACTATTATGGAAGAGAGATTACCCTCCTACGGTGGACAGGCTGTAATTGAAGGCGTATTGATGCGGGGAACCCGGTTCATTGCAATGGCAATGCGCGCCCCTGATGGTGACATAGTCATGCATGAAGAGGAACTAAAAGGTATTTACACGACTTCTTGGATGAAAATTCCTTTTCTGCGGGGTCTGGTTGGTTTGTGGGATGCGCTGGGAGTGGGGATGCGCTTCTTAACTATCTCCGCGAATACGCAAACAGGCGAAGATGAAAAACTGGAAGGGTGGCCTCTATATTTGACTCTGGGTGGATCGCTGCTCTTGGGAATTGGAATATTCTTTCTGGCACCGGCAGGAGTAGGAGCGCTGGCAGAATCAATCTTAGGGTGGGGTAGTCTGTCTAGTAATGTCCTTGAAGGGCTTCTCCGCCTGGCGCTGCTGGTTTTATACATCTGGGCAATAGGTTTCATGCCAGATATCAGAAGGGTATTTCAGTACCATGGTGCGGAGCACAAAACGATCAACGCGTTTGAAGCCCAGGCTGAATTAACTCCAGATGTTGTCTCAACGTATTCTCTGGAACATCCCCGGTGTGGTACTTCATTCTTACTCACCCTGGTTGTCTTCTCCATCATTTTGTTTGCGGCGCTGGGTCCCTTGCCAACAATATGGCGATTGGTCAGCCGGGTTGTGTTATTGCCGCTTCTTGCCGGTGTTGCTTATGAATATATTCGATGGATGGCACATCACCTGAACAGTAAACTGGTATGCTGGTTAATCAAACCGAATTTAGCGCTGCAAAAACTGACTACCCGGGAACCGGATCTTAAACAGGTGGAAGTGGCGATTACAGCATTCAAAGCCATGTTCGAAAAAGAGGAAGCCGCGAAGAGCACTTCGTCCTGAAGAATATGCAAAACTGGAAATTGTGGCAACAGGCTCTGGTCTTTTTTGCTGCGGGGGTAATCCTGACCGCGATTGGATTCATAGTATCCAGTCCACCCCGCGGCAACGGAATCATGTTAACCCCTGCTGAGAGAAAACAGGTCATTGTTCATATTGATGGAGAAGTCGCCAACCCTGGAGTATATGAGGTTGAACCTGATTCCAGAGTACAGGAAGTTGTAAACCAGGCAGGAGGATTAACTGACTCTGCCAGAGCTGAAGGATTAAACCTGGCGAGATATGTCGCTGATGGTGAAAAAATAACCATTCCTTCAAATAAAGTTGAATCCCTGGATAATGTCTCTAACTTGTTGAATTTAAACACGGCTACATTAAAAGAACTGGATGAATTACCCGGCATAGGAAAAGTTAGAGCACAGGCAATTATTGATTACCGGACAAAAGAAGGTTTGTTTACCTCTGTAGAGCAATTATTATTGATTCAGGGAATTACAGACGATCTGTTTGCGGGGATCAAGGATCTGGTAATAATTAAATAATGTACACACAATATCATATTTCCATGACCCGGGAAGCTCTTGATGAGTTTTTCAGTAAATCTGCCTTAGAAGTTATTATTCAGGCAAATATTTTGCAAGATAATCTGTCTGGTCAGATCGGTCACCCAGAGTTTCATTACGATGATTGTGCATTCACAGCAGGTGATACCTATATTTTGGAACTCCGTAACGTTATTCCTCCAGCCATTAAGTCCGGCGACAGAATGACAGCCTGGCAAAGTTTCGGAAAACTTACGCACGCATCACAAGATTATTATTCGCATAGCAATTATATTAATCTCTGGGCTGACCAGATTGGGAACGCCAATAAGAGTTCGATTACAGCAGGTGAAGTGCTGCTTCCTTCGATCATGGATGATCCGCGACTAGTATCAGGCAGATTTTATGCTCCCTGGGAGCTTGTTACATTTTTGCCGTGGATTGGCAGGAAGTTGGCTCGATTATTTCCGGAAGATTCCCACGCCAAACTGAACAAAGATTCGCCAAATAGAAGCAGATTATTTCCAATTGTTTATCAAGCGGCTGTGTTGCGGACAATTTTTGAATATAATGAAGTAATAAAACTATTACTACCCAATGAACAATCCTTGTTCCGCGATTTGATGGAGCAATAACAAGAGGTGATTTTATGGAACTGAAGTCTCGACTATCGGAAGATCTAAAAGATGCTCTTCGTGCAAATGATGAAGTGCGTAAAACCAGCATCCGCTCGATCATGGCGGCGGTAAAACTTACCGAAGTTGAAAAAGGTGCGCCACTGGACGATGCCGGGGTGGTATCTGTTGTACAGAAAGAGATAAAACAAAGAAAAGAGAGCATCCAGGATGCTGAAAAAGCCGGCAGGCAAGAGTTAATAAACGGTTTTTTGACGGAAATTTCTGAACTAGAAAAATATTTACCCAGGCAATTGACAGCTGAAGAACTTGAACAACTTGTGAGATCTGCAATCGAACAAACCGGAGCCGTATCTCCCACAGATATGGGGAAAGTGATGAAAGTAGTCATGCCTCTGGTTCAGGGAAGAGCTGCAAATGATCAGGTGAGTTCAGCAGTTCGGGCTTTATTATCAAAATAGTTGGGATATGCTATCTTACCCTCGATCAGAAAATAAATTAACCCGCCGTCAACAGTCGTTGAAGGTATTTATTCTGGTATTATCCGCGATATTCGCTCTGGTGATATTAAATTCCCCGATATCGTCCAGATCTGGCGTTTATACAATCAAGTCTGGCGATGTCGCCGTGCAAGATATCCAATCACCACGCACATTTACCTATTCAAGTGGGATCCTCACAGAGAAATCTCGGCAACAGGCGAGTTCTGCCATTCCCTCAGTTTATTTACCTGTTGATCCTGCCATTAAGAAACAACAGCTGGAAAAGCTGAATGATGTCCTTGGTTACATATCCAGTGTGCGGGATGACACATATGCAACTAATGAACAAAAGTCACGTGATCTTTCCCTCATGTCAGATGTCCGCTTATCCGAAGAATCCATCCAGAGGATATTATCACTCACATCTTCGCGGTGGGCGGCAATTAAAGCGGAGACTTTCAACGTGTTGGATGATGCCATGCGCATCACCATCCGCGAAGACAACCTTGAATCGACCCGCCGAAACATCGTATCGCTGGTTGATATTTCCTTTCCGGTTGATCAAGTAAAACTGATTACAGAAATTGTGTCGCCCCTCATTACATCGAACAGCCTGTTCAGCCCAGAGCTAACCGCACAGGCGAAAGCAGAAGCTGAGCAGAAGGTAGAGCCTGTCACCAGATCGTTTATTATGGGGCAGTTGATTGTCCAACGGGGTCAGATTGTAAGACCTGAAGATATTGAAGTACTAGAATTCCTGGGATTAACCGGACAGGATAATAGGATAATGAATTTCCTGGCATCCCTGAGTTTGGTAACTGTTTTAAGCATTTTTGTGGTCTTATACTCAATTCGGCGCCGAGCCAATCCGCTGGATGATTTACGAAGTGTGGCATTAATTGCTATATTGTTCAATGTGTTCCTTTTGCTTGCTCGGTTTGTGATTCCATACCGGGTTATCATGCCATTTATTTTCCCGATGGCTGCTTTTGGTCTAACGCTGGCTACCGCTTTTAATCTCGAGACCGGTTTGGTATTTTCTCTTATCCTGAGCATACTCACCGGGTATGGCTTGCCCGGATCACTCGAGATTACGGTTTTCTATATTCTGGGAAGCATAACCGGATTGCTGGTTCTTGGACGTGGGCGAAAAATCAGTTCTTTCTTCTACGCAAGTATGGTCATTACGGCTGCGAATATTCTCGTCATTCTTGCATTCCGCCTGGGCGATCCATCTTCTGATTGGGTCGGTTTAATCACCCTTACTGGTGCATCTCTCACGAATGGTCTTGCATCTGCAAGCCTGACCCTTATCCTGCAATATGTATTATCGCAGGCGTTGGGCATAACCACAGCCCTGCAGCTGCTTGAGATTTCTCGATCAGATCATCCCTTGCTGCAACTGATATTACGAAATGCCGCGGGAACATACCAGCACAGTCTTCAAGTTGCCAATCTGGCAGAGCAGGCTGCAGAAAAGATCAACGCGGATTCATTACTTGTTCGGGTTGGAGCCCTTTATCATGACGCAGGTAAAGCGCTGAACCCGCAATTTTTTATTGAGAACCAGGTACGGGGCAGCGAAAATCCGCATGATGGTATGGATCCGGCTATCAGCGCTGCTGTTATCATAAAGCATGTAACTGATGGACGTGAGCTGGGCAGGAAATTCCATCTGCCTCCCCGAATCATAGATTTTATGCTCGAACATCATGGATCCAGAATCACTCATTACCAATATAACCGGGCAGTAGAAGCTGCCGGGGGTCAGATCAGTAAGGTGAACGCGGATCTTTTCCGCTACCCAGGTCCGGCTCCCCGTTCAAGGGAAACAGCCATATTAATGCTCGCGGATGGCTGCGAAGCCAGAGCCCGAGCAGAATTGCCAAAGAACGATGAAGAAATCGATACCCTGATTAAAAAGGTCTTTGATATGACAATAAAAGAAGACCAGCTTGCCAGGACGAAGCTAACTCTATCTGACCTGACAGTCATCGCGGAATCTTTCAAGCGCACACTCATGGGCGTTTATCATCAACGGATTACCTACCCTGAATTGCCTGATCAACCAGCTGAATTACCTGATAACCAACCATGATAACACTCACAATTAAACCGACCTATCGAAAATATGACATCGAAGCTGTTCTTATTCAGGCTGCAAATCATTGTATGGAATATGAAAAGAAACCTGGTGAGATTGGGATCCTGATTACAGGTGACAAAGATATACACACTTTTAATCAGGAATATCGGGGTGTAGATTCCCCCACGGATGTTTTATCCTTTGAAAATGGCGAGATCAATCCTGAGACAGGAAATATTTACTGGGGGGATATCATCATTTCATGTCAGACAGCCTTGCGTCAATCTAAAGACGAAGGACATTCTCTCACAGATGAAATTTCTCTGCTGGTTGTTCATGGTATGCTGCACTTGTTTGGGTATGATCATCAGGATATAAAAAGCAGGAAGACTATGTGGACCCATCAGGCAGCCATTCTTGCCGCCATGGGAATATCGATGGATGGTTTTCCCAATCTGGAAAAGCTGGCATGATAGGACGTTTCCTTCTCCGGCGATTGAGGGCATTCAGGCACGCATTTGCAGGCTGGTTTTATGTCCTGCAAACTCAGGAAAATGCCTGGCTTCATGCAACTGCCACGATCGCTGTTGTACTGCTTGCAGCCTGGTTGAAAATTCCTGCCCGTGATTGGGCAGTATTACTTCTTGCCATCGCGTTGGTTTGGACAGCAGAGTTCTTAAATACCGCCCTCGAAGCGGTTGTCGATCTTGCAAGCCCGATGAAACATCCCCTGGCTAAGGTGGGAAAAGACGTCGGTGCGGCAGCAGTACTCATTGCGGCATTGGCATCGGTACTCATCGGTTTACTTGTCCTCGGACCACCGGTTTGGGAGCGACTCTCGCCTTTATGGAAGTGAGACAACTATGACAGAATCAGCATTTCTATTTGGCACTGTGGGTGCGCCGATCTCGACCCCCAAAAAGCCGGGCGGAAGTGTAGGAGCAATCCTGCACACTGCATCCCTCGGATTAAATACAATGGAATTAGGCTGGGTTCAATCAGTTCGCGTGAGCGAAGAGACCTGCAAAGTCATCCATGCAGCGGCCATGGATGTAAATGTAAAACTAAGTGTACACGCACCATACTATATCAATTTGAACGCCACAGAAGAAGAGTGGATTAAGTCACGTCAAAGATTAATGGATGCTGCGTATTACGGATATCTTGCTGGAGCAACCGATATAATTTTTCATCCCGGTTCCTATTTTGGTCAGCCCGTTGTTGAAGTGCTCGAAGCAGCTCTACCCCGATTATTGGATTGCTCCAAAGAGTTGGAAACCAGGTCAATTCTAGTCACACTCCGCCCCGAAACGATGGGCAAATCTGCCATGCTGGGATCACTCGAAGATACATTATTGATGAGTCAGATAGATGGAAAAGTATTACCATGTCTGGATTTTGCCCATCTTCACGCGAGAAGAGGGGATGGGTCGATGAACTCTTTCGATGAGTGGTGCCAAACGCTGGAGATGTATGCTGATTCTCTGGGTTCGGATGCATTAAAATCCTTACACATTCATCTGAGTGGAATTGAGTATGGTCCGAAAGGCGAGAAAGAACATTTGCCCATTCAGCAATCTGATATGGATGTAGATGCTCTCTATAAAGCTTTGCTTAAATTTGACTGCGGGGGAAGAATACTTTGTGAATCACCCATCATGGAAGAAGATGCAATCTATCTCCGCGATCTCTGGCTGAAAATGGCAAAAGAAAAACCTGCCGATTAAGGCAGGTTCGATAGATTTCACTTGGTATTTTATAGATAATCTTTCAGGTTATGTTCTACCGCGTAAGCTGCCGCTTCTGCCCGGTTGGATACCTGAAGTTTGGATAGGATGCTGCTGACGTAATTGCGTACCGTACCTTCACCCAGAAACAGAGATTTCGCGATTTCCCGGTTTGTTTTACCCTCTGATACCAGCAGTAAAACATGTTTTTCCTGAGCGCTGAGGTTTACAAAAGAAGAAGCTTCTTCTTCACGCACTGCCCTGCGGACTTCCTGGAAAACCCGTTGCGTGACCGCAGGATCAAGCATACTCTCTCCCCTGCCAATGGTCTCCAGTGCGCGGATCAGATCTTCTCCGCCAATTTGTTTTAAGACATACCCAGATGCACCTGCCCGGATCGCTGAAAACAGCATTTCATCTTCAGCATAAGATGTAAGCATGATCACCCTTGTGTTAGGGTAAGCACGCGTGATTTCAGCGCATGCATCTATGCCTGATGTTCCGGGGAGACGAATATCCATTACAACTACTTCAGGATGAAGGATTCCAACTTTTTCAATGGCTTCTCTGGCCGTGCCAGCTTCACCGACCACGTCAAATTGCGGGTGATGCTGTAGTAACGCCTTCAGACCCAGTCTTACAACTTCATGATCATCAACCAGCAATATTCGTTGTTTGGCCATTTAATCTTCCTCACCCATCAGTATAAACTAGGGTTGGTGCTTCATCAAGGTTAATTGGATTATATTTGTCCAATTATTGTGTTTGTATGGCTTTACTACGTCGAAAGTCGACAAAACGATAACCAATCCCACGTTCAGTGAGGATATAAATCGGATTGGCGGGATCTTTTTCTAGTTTTTGGCGTAAATAATTGATGTACAACCTGACATAGTGGGGTTCATCACGGTACTCGTAACCCCACACTTTTGCCAAAATCTGATCATGGGTAATTACCCAGCCTGCATTTTGAACGAGATGATAAAGCAATCGGTATTCGGTAGGGCGAAGTTTTACAAGCTCTCCATCCAACCAGACTTCTCTCCGGTCAAAATCGATTTTCAGGTGGTCATCCACCTCGATCAATCCTCTTACTCCGCTTCCAACTGTGTCTGCGCGGCGGAGGACGGCGCGAACCCGGCTAACCAATTCTCTTGGACTGAATGGTTTGGTGATGTAATCATCAGCGCCTAATTCCAGCCCATGGACTTTATCATCCTCTTCACTTTTTGCTGTCAACATGATCACTGGAACAGAATTCATTTCCCGGATCATTTTTAATACTTCAAAACCATCAATGTCTGGCATCATGACATCTAACAGAACAAGGTCAGGCAGCTGATCTCGTAATACCTGAATTGCCTGCGATCCCTTATACGCTTCAACAACTTGAAAACCGTCATGTTCCAGATTAAGCCGGATGAAGCGGACCATCCGCTCTTCATCATCAACGACCAGAATTTTATTACGGACTTGATCTTCTGGCATATTATTCCCGGATGAAGCTGATTACTTCCTCTTCTTCGCCGATCGGGAGGATCTCAATAAAAGTTACTCTATTGAGCGGCCAGATCACAGTATTCACATTTGCTTCGAGGTAGTGCAAATCTTTCCCGTCACGGCGGCGTGGATTCTTGATTGTAATCGTTTGATCCGTTGTTGCGGGCAATGTTTCAATTTCACCCAACACCGGATCTTCACCGGATATGTGCATGAGTATCATTGGCATAATTGGAATCTCCGTTATCGGCGGATGGTGATTTGCATTTTTATCCGGCCAAGGGCGATCATATCACCATCTTTGAGAGGGTAATTCACATTGGGTACAATCTTTTGACCATTGATTCTGGTTCCATTTGATGATCCCAAATCAACAATCATTACACCGCGTTCAGTAATCCGGATGGCGGCATGCAATCTGGATACACCTTCTGCGTAGCCCTCATAAGGTGTGAGGTCAATATCTGGCAAGATGGGTTGCCCATCTGTAATTCTGCCCAGCGTAAACTCGTTTTGCCCGGTCAGGGGAATAATCTGCCCACTGTTGACCATTTTTAGAGATAGTCCAACGCTGCCCGAAGAGGACTTGGTTGATGATGGTGTGCTTGCCGGAGGAGCAACACTTTCATCAGGAGGTGGGGAAATGGGAGAGGTAGCCTTTGCTTGTTTTTGCATGGGTTCTGGTTCCTTCGCTGATGTGAAAACTAACTGGGCTCCGCATTCACTACAAAACAGAGCTCCATCAATTTCAGAATGTTTGCAATTCGGGCAAGTATTCATGATTCTTTATTCTCCAGTCCGGGGGGAAGCATTAATGACCGGGTGCCGTATTTTATACGCTTATCCCCTTCTTCACTAAACTTGCTGCTTTTTTGTATATGATCCGCTTCTTTGAGTACCGCATTTGCCAGCTCTTTTTCTCCACGTGAAAGTAAGTGCGTAGCAAGATATTGCAAATGACGGGAAGCCTTTACGGTATCTCCATTTTCCAATTCTTCCTGAGCTTTTTCCTGCATCCGATATAGAGTTAATTGAGATAAGGCGTGAACAATGGGAGCGGGCATGTTTTGTGAAACTTCACTTGCTGGAACAACATCGCAATTGATAGTAAAAGGAATTCGCACCCTGGGAATAACCCGGGTTGGTATCTGTAGTGTAACATATCCTTCGGCTACATTTACCTTTTTTGCCTTTGAATCTATCCTATCCAGACAAAATTCTACCATGATAACTAATCTGGAATTTATCTGCAGATTGCCCATTCTAATGGGAGTATCAGAGAGCAAGGGCGCTGGTTCTGGGAATATCCTGAAATTGTATTGGATTTTTCCCTGACTCTGCGAACTGATTTGCATCGTAGCCTGTTCCCCGTATACCTGCTCTAGATGCCGGTATTTCGCCTCCAGAAACTTTCTTAGGTCGTTGGGTGCAGAAATGTACATGCATACCCCGCCGCTGGTTCCTGCCAGTTCGTCGAGGAATTTATCATTCCAGTCATCACCAATTCCCAGGCCGCTGATTCCCAGACCATCATTAGCTGTTTCTTTTGCCAGCTCCAGACAGTTGGATTCATCCCCGTAGGTTCTACCATCTGTCAAAAGGATGAGATGATTTAAGAAGGACGGCCGCAAATTTTGCAGGTTCTGGCTGACCCCCATGCTTAAACCCTGAAAAATTTCGGTGGACCCGCCCGTTTGGATTCGGCTTATTTTTGATTCAATGTAATGGATGTCCGAGATCCGAGAAGGAGGAATTAGCACTTCGGCGCGGTCACTGAACGTTACGATGGATACAATATCCTCTTTACCTAGTTGCTTTATCAAGCGGATGGCATTTTCTTTCACCATCTCCATCCGCTCGCCATTCATCGAGGTCGATCTATCCAATACTAGCGTCAGGTTAAGTGGACGCTGATACGATTTCTGGGTCGCCGCTTTTGTGCCCAGATCGATAAGCCCATAGATCAGCTGGGGTTCTTTGGATGGTCCAATTTTTTGTTTGGATTGGATGACCTTCAATGTAAAACCAGGATTTTCAACCTCATCCAGAGGCATGGTTGCATCATATTCCTGTTTTTTCGAAGGGGAGGAGAGAATATCAAATGCTTTTTGGGCTTTATAAAAAGAATCTGCTGCGCCAAGGTTGGGATTTGTGTCAGGGTGGTACTTACGCGCCGCGAGATGATACGCTCCACGAATCTCATCCTGAGTCGCGTCAAAGGGTATGTCTAATAGTGCGTAATAACTCTGTTCGGTGTCCATATCCTCACATTGGATATTGCACCAGAATTACACTAATGTTATCCGGTCCTCCTGCAGCATTGGCTGCATCCACCAGCTTCTGGGATGCAACTGATAGTGTAGGTGCGGATCGGATAATGGAAAACAACTCATTATCTGGTACCAGACCCCAAAGACCATCACTGCATAACATTAAGTAACCTGCATTTGGGAATGGGTAAGTACTGATATCCGGTTCAAATGGTTCACTCTGCCCCAGGGCACGATATAAAACATTCCTTTGAGGGTGCTCGGCAGCTTCTTTTTCATTGATCTGTCCGAGTTCCTGCAACCTGCGGACAAGGGAATGATCGCGTGTGAGTGGTTGAACCCGACCATCTGAATAAATAAAGTAAGCGCGGCTATCGCCTACATGAGCCAGGGTAACCTGATCGCCCATGATCAGTACAGAAGTGAGGGTGGTACCTCCACCAGAGGCATGCTTAACCACAGCCTGTTGAGCTTCAGTTACTGCATTTTGCATAAGTTCTTGAAGTGGTTCAGAAGGCATCTCAGATTTGATGCCCATCATTGGAAAGAATATCTTTTTTAACAGGTAATTTGCCATGGCGTTTGCGGCAACACTGCTTGCCATTTCACCATGTTGATAACCACCCATGCCATCGGCAATGATGAACAATCCAAAAATCAGGTTCTTGGTGTCACTGGAAAGATTGGATGCAAATGTATAGACGGTATCTTCATTATGATCCCGCTGTAATCCAACGGATTGAGATACACCCACCAGCAGTTGCGGGGAAAGTGATAATCCAAATCCACTGGTTACAGTCTTAAGTTGGTCATCTGTTAATGGTGCGGTTTTAACATCGTATGGTGGAGAAGATTTTTTGCGCTTGAAGATGTTTACAATTTTTTCCACAGAGTGCTCCACAAATAAAAATTTGCCCCGCTTAAATCCTTACAACATCAAGCGAGCAATGCATAAACGATGAAATCTGAAGAACCTAGATATACTATATCATTAAACACAATGGGAGAGCCGATGATAGGTTTTCCAGTCTTGAACTTCCAACGCAACCTTCCGTTGGCGATGTCCACAGCATATAAATGACCATCCACCGAACCGATGTAAACTGCATCGCGATAGATCGCAGGTGTCCCGGCAATCTGATGTTCGGTGCGGAAGCGCCACACTTCTCTTCCATTTCCCCCATCCAGGCAATATAAATTGCCATCCGCGGAACCAAAGTAAAGGTTATTTTCCATCTTAATGGGGGATGAAATGGAGCCTTTGTCCATTCTAAAGCGCCAGATCACCCAACCAGACTT
>CAZRKL010000068.1:0-13267 GCA_964600595.1 uncultured Leptolinea sp. | reverse complement strand
GAACCCACAACCAATGGCTTATGAGTCCACTGCTCCACCGTTGAGCTACCTCGCCTTGGTTGCGCAAGGAATATTACTATATGCGACACTCTTCGTCAAGGGAATATTCCGGGGGAGGAATGCAAATCTCCCGATGCTGAAAAACAATTTATAATCAGTTACATTCAAAAAATCGAGGTGATATTTTGACTTGGAATACGCAGGGTACTGAAGCGCACGAAGGGGATCTGGTTGAACTTGTTGGAATAAACCATAAACATTTCATAATTACATTAACTTCCGGTGGCGTCCTCCAATCACACCGTGGGGTTGTTAAACATGATGACATTATCGGAAAACAATGGGGATCACAGATTACCAGTCATATGGGGAGCCCATTTTTTGTTTTACAACCGGCTTTAACTGATATACTGCGAGGAATAAAACGGAATACACAGATCATATATCCAAAAGAAATCGGTTACATCCTACTACGACTGGGTATTGGTCCTGGAATGCGGATTGGAGAAGCGGGTACTGGATCAGGCGCTTTAACTACCGCTTTCGCATTTTCTATTGGAGATGCAGGAAGAGTGTATACCTATGATCAAAAAGAAGAACATCAGAACCTTGCCAGGAAAAATCTGGAAAAAGTGGGTATGGCTCACCGGGTGGAATTTATTTGTCAGGATATAGCAGAAGGTTTTCTACAAACCAACCTGGATGCAGTTTTTCTTGATATGTACAATCCGTATGATTATATTAAACAAGTACGAGATGCCCTGAAACCAGGCGGGTTCTTTGGCACAATTCTTCCGACCACAAACCAGGTATGCAAAGTAATTGATGCGCTGAGGCAGGAAAAATTTGGATTTATCGATACATTAGAAATTTCAATGCGATTTTATAAAGCTGAATCTGAACGTTTTCGACCTGTAGACCGGATGGTTGCTCATACGGGGTATCTGGTGTTTGCCCGCCCGGTAATGATTCTCGACACTGAGGATTCACTGGCTCTTTTACAAGACACCATGGATGCAGAGGATTAGGATTAATGGATTTTGATAAGTATTCGCAAGACGAAATAATCCGGATCTCACATAAAGCTGGATATCTTCTCGATTTAAATGACTCACCATCCGTTCCAGGGTATCTGGAGGCTGCTGTAATGGTCTTACTATCCTGGATAGAGGATCAGTGGCATGTGATATTAACCCGCCGGACAAATACTGTTAGTGACCATAAAGGACAAGTAGCGTTTCCGGGTGGAGCAAAAGAGCTAACAGATGCAAATTTATTAGAAGCGGCACTTCGGGAAACTAAAGAAGAAATTGGAGTAAGGCATGGGGATGTTCAGGTTTTTGGGAAGATGAACCCCATGCAAACAATCAGTTATTTTCGGATAACACCGTTTATTGGGTTTATTCGACATCCATACCCGTTTATCCCGGCAGCTAATGAGGTCGAAAAGATATTTCCCATTCCCTTGAACTGGATCGCATCAGAAATGAATTGGTCTATGGATTGGGTGAGTGGATTACCCGATGGCTCTCGAAGGCAGGTAATCAGATACAAACCGTTTGATGGAGAAGTGCTGTGGGGGATAAGTGCCATGTTTCTGCAGGAATTTATTCAGGGAATAAAAAACACCCGGTAGCCCGGGTGTTTTTTAATAATTAACTTGTGGCAAAATAGATTAGTCTTCGCCTTCTTCTTCTTTCTTGCCTTTTTCAATGACTTCGGGTTCAGCAGCACCAGCGGCTTCTGCGCCATCTTCAGCTTCTTCCCTGAGAAGATTGACTACGACAATAACCTCATCTTCGTGATCAAGTACTTCAATGTTTTTCGCTATTGCAATATCCTTTACGTGGATCACGTCACCAATTTTCTCCAATTTACCTAGATCTACCTCGATTTTTTCAGGTAAATCTGAAGGAAGGCATTCAACCTGGAGACTATAAATATTGGTTACAAGAATACCATTCAGATCTTTAACTGCGGGGGAGATACCAACAAATTCAAGTGAAACAGTTGCGCGTAGTTTTTCAGTTAATGAAACTACGAGGAAATCAATGTGTTTCAGATTGCCTTTAATAAAATCTCGTTGTTTTTCTCTGATTAGAGCCGCATTTTCTTTTCCGTCGACGACCACCGTAACAATTGATGAACTGGTTGTAGTGGAAAGAATCTTGGTAGTATCATGCAAATCCATACTGATGGGGGTGGGTTGGAAATTGTGCCCATAAAGGACCCCGGGTAGTTGACCCTGCCGGCGAAGCGCACGCACTTTTTTACCGGTTACACTTCTGACTGTTGCTTGAATAACTGCTTTTTCCATTATCATTCCTTCGAGCCCTCTCACCCAAATATTCGGGTTACCATGCTCTTTAGTTGAATTTGCTGTGGATCGCACAGCGACTTGAAATTTTATCCTTTTGAAGGTGAACCGTCAAGATACAAAGAACCTAGAACCAATTTCGCTTCTTGAAATACCAAATCATAAGCCCAAAAATGGTAAGGAATAGAATCCATACAAATAAATATCCGTTTACCCAGTTGATTTCAGGAAAATATTTGAAATTCATCCCATAAACCCCTGCAATAAATGAAAGGGGAAGGAATATAGTCGAGACAATCGTCAGTGCTTTCATAACTTCGTTCAGGCGATTAGAGGTGGATGATAAGTATATATCCAGAGTTCCTGACACAATATCTCTGATCGTCTCTGCCAGATCCTGAATTCTGACAAGATGATCATAAATATCTCTGAAATATATCTGGTATTTCTCTGTAATGAAATCAAAAGAATCGCGACTCAATTTATTCATAATTTCTCTTTGGGGTGATGTAATTCTCCGCAAAGTTAGCGTGGCGTGTTTGAGGCTTATAATTCGTTGCAAGGTTTCTGGGTTGGGTTTTTCCAACACCATATCTTCCAGTTTTTCAATCTCCTCGTCCATCCTATCCAAGATAGGCAAATAATCATCAACCAGAGTGTCCAAAATAGCATGGAAAAGGAAATCTGAACCATGCGATAGCAAGCGATCATCTTTCAGCTGTCTTTCCCATACCTGGGTAACAGGTGGCAACTCAGATTCTCTCGTGGAGCAAACCACAAAATTGCGACCCAGGAACAAATCCAGTTCACCTGTTTTCAGTTCCTCAAAATTTATACGATCAGGTATGAGAGCATGCATAACAACAAAAATGTAATTCTCAAAGACATCCAGCTTGGGGGTCTGGTAACCTTCGCTCAGACAGTCTTCAATTGTGAGCGGATGGAAATGGAAAATATCATGCAGGATACTGTTTAATTCATCTTCATTTGCATCTTGCAAAACCAACCATAAAAGGCCTTTTCCCGATTGTAGGATATCTGATACTTGACTAAGCGATATGTCATACTTAATTTCATCCTGAGCTGAATAATAAACAAGCTTGAACATATTTTCTCCAATCAAATATGAAGAACAACAATAAATTATATATCCAGTTATACTATAGGCTAATTTTACATTGGGAGAATTTTATGGAAATGGCTGGAGATTCGTCGGTATATAGCTTTGTTGGGAAAATTTCGCCTGAAAAATTTGCAGGAATGAATGCCGTGATCCAAATTGAAATTACCGGTAAGAAAGAAGACGTCTGGCATATATCAATTAGAGATGGTGTAAAAGAGATTTTAAATTCCCGAGCCGAATCTCCAACGATCATCTTGACCTGCGACGCGGAAGATTTTTCAAAATTGGTTACAGGCAAACTTGATATTATGCGGTCATTTATGACTGGAAAATTACGAATAACTGGTGATATGGCAGCAGCGATGAAACTGGCATCACTATTTGGATAAGAAAATATCCTAGTATAAACCCCACTCAAAGCCTGATGGATCTTCCATCATTGAAAAATCCCACGGTTCCATACCGAATGATATGGATACTGGATATGGAGATACAGTCTCCGCTTTTTCTTTCGCATTTTCCAGTAGTGTGGGCGCGTAAGGACAAAATGGTGTTGTCATGATCATGTGGAGAATCAAAGTATCATCCTCTATCTGCACATTACGTACTAAACCCAGCTGAATAATGCTCATTCCGATTTCCGGATCCATAACCTCACGCAATGCCGTTTTCAAAGGATCAGCCAATTCTGGGTGAGTTGATTCAATATCCCAAACCACCGGATTTGGTACCGAAGAAGTATTCATCTGCTACCTACTTGTCTCTGTTTCTGGTTTGATTAAGTAACTGCAGTGGTCTCCACCACCCAGGACGCAACTAATTTTCTCAACAGGTATGGATAAAATGTTTGCAATCATTGTTTTATCTACATTACATACTTCCGGGTGTTCCTGACCTACGTGATAATATGGACATGAGTTTTCAACTAGAAGATAATTTGCACCCTGTTTTTCCCATTCAACTGAAAAACCTTCTTTTGAAAGTAAAGTAGTGATCAAATCCAACTTTTCTTCCAGATTCATTGTTTTTGCTTTTTCCATGTAATCCTGTGACAGATCCAGTGCAATTGAGGTGAATAAACTATCAACAAGTGCCGGGGGCATGGATGATTTTAATTGACTCAAGAGTCTGCCAGTAAGCCGAAGATACGAGGTAGGGAATTTTTCCTGTCCCGCTTCAGTTAAATAATAGACCAGGCGTGGACGTCCAACACCGTGACGCTCTTCATCTGTAGAGATCAGGTTATCTGCAAGCAACGCATTGATGTGATGACGGACAGAGATACCATTGATGCCGACCACATCTGCAATCTCTTGAACTGTCGATCGCGGTTTTGATAACAGCGCTTGCATTACTTTTTCTCGGGTAGTCTTCATTTGACGGATATCCTCTTTATATAGACATGAATTAATATATCATAGGTGTCAGAATTATGCAATAATTATGAATATTATAATAATAATTGACGTTAATGCGTCAATATGCTATAATCCGCAAGCTTGATTAAGAAAATACAATCGCTTGAGGAGAACTATGTCTCAATTAACCATACAGAATTTACATGTCAGCATAGAGGACAAAGAAATATTAAAAGGTGTTAACCTGGTTGTAAAATCCGGTGAAGTACACGCTATTATGGGTCCAAATGGTACCGGCAAATCAACGCTGGCAAATACATTAATGGGGCACCCAAGTTACACAATCACTCAAGGACAGGTATTTCTGGATGACAATCCCATCTTAGACCTGGCTGTTGATGAGAGATCGCGCCTGGGTATGTTCCTGGCTTTTCAATATCCAGTGGCAATTTCTGGTGTCACCCTGGCTAATTTTCTACGAACTGCTTTAAACTCCAGACGGAAAGCAGAAAACCCGGCAGATAAAGGTATTCCCATCCCTGAATTTCGGAAAAAGATGATTGAGCGTATGGATTACCTGAAAATGGATCACAGTTTTGCTGGAAGATATCTGAATGATGGTTTTTCGGGTGGAGAAAAGAAACGGGCTGAAATTCTACAAATGGCAATGCTGGAGCCACGGTTTGCCATTCTGGATGAAACGGATTCCGGGCTCGATATTGATGCATTGCGAATTGTATCGGATGGCGTGAATGCACTACGTGGACCCAACCTGGGTGTTTTGGTAATTACTCATTACCAGAGGATCCTCAACTATATCAATCCGGATTATGTTCATGTAATGATGGGTGGACGAATTGTGGAATCTGGAGGCGCAGAACTGGCTCAGAACCTCGAACAACACGGCTATGACTGGGTTCGCGAAAAAATCGAAAACGGAAAAACCGTCTAACAGTGCAGAGGTTGGAGGTTTACATGAGTGACGAAGTTAAATCAGAGTTCCTTGACCAAATAAGTGATTATAAATATGGGTTCAAAGATCCGGATACTTTTGTCTTTAAGGCAAAAAAAGGTTTGGATGCAGAGGTTGTAAATCAAATATCTTTTATGAAAGGCGAACCTCAGTGGATGCGGGAGTTTCGTTTAAAAGCATTTGCTCATTATGAGAAACGTCCTATGCCCAACTGGGGTGCCGAACTAGACAGCCTTAATCTGGATGATATCTATTACTACATCAAGCCCGCTGAAGCGGAAAGCAAGACCTGGGATGATGTGCCCGATACTATAAAAAATACATTTGATCGGTTGGGTATCCCTGAAGCTGAACGGAAGTTCCTGGCTGGGGTAGGGGCTCAATATGAATCAGAGATGGTCTACCACTCCATTCAGGAAAACTTGAAGAAAATTGGTGTAATTTTCTTATCCATTGAAGAAGGCTTGCGCCAGCATCCTGATTTGTTTCGGGAATATTTTGGCACGGTTATTCCAATTGAAGACAATAAATTTGCGGCTTTAAACAGTGCGGTGTGGTCAGGTGGATCGTTCGTTTATGTTCCAAAAGGAATTAAAGTAGATCTTCCACTACAGGCATATTTTCGATTGAATCAAGCGAATATTGGTCAATTCGAACGCTCGCTGATTATTGTGGATGAAGGAGCACAGCTGCATTATGTTGAAGGCTGTACGGCACCCACATATACTACCGACTCGCTTCACAGCGGAGTAATTGAAATTATTGTTAAGAAAAACGCCCGTATGCGGTACACAACCATTCAAAACTGGTCTACCAATGTCTACAATCTTGTTACTCAACGGGCGCTGGTATATGAAAACGGTACGATGGAATGGGTGGATGCAAACCTGGGTTCAAAAATCACCATGAAGTACCCTTCCTGTTACCTTCTCGGGGACGGGGCTCACGGAGAAATTCTATCCATGGCATTTGCTGGTCCAGGTCAATACCAGGATACCGGTGGTAAAGCGGTTCACCTGGCACCGAATACGAGCTCAAAAATTACCTCCAAATCCATATCAAAGGGTGGAGGGCGAACCTCTTATCGAGGTTTGCTCAAAGTTTACAAGGGGAACGGTAATGTAAAATCCAATGTGGTATGTGATGCCTTACTCCTCGATCCACAATCCAGATCAGATACATACCCTTATATAGAGATAGATGACGAAGATGTGACCATTGGGCATGAAGCATCAGTTTCAAAAGTAGGGGAAGAGCAGCTTTTCTATTTGATGAGCAGAGGATTGTCTGAAGAAGACGCTACCACCATGGTTGTTTCAGGTTTTATCGAACCACTCGTAAAAGAGTTACCCATGGAATATGCTGTTGAAATGAACAGGCTGATTCAACTGCAAATGGAAGGCTCAGTTGGATAATATCAATATTTTGGATGATAAATCATGATCGAAGCACCTGTAATTATTAAGAAGACAAGCAATTCTCGTGGCACCGTACAGGAATTCTCATTTGGCAATGCGGAACTTCCACTTGGGGAGAATCAGGTATTAAACAAGTTACGTGATGATGCTTGGAATGTTTATCAATCAATGCCATTCCCAAATGAGAAGGATGAAGCGTGGCGGCGCACAAATCTAAGCGGATTGAAAACAAACGAATACCGTTTTTGCTTTGATAAGTCCGAAGTTCCGGTTATTGAAAAAGAATTACTACATCCATTGGCGGGCGACATATTGGATGGGCAGGTTGTGGTTCAACCGCATAGAAAAGAAGCATCACTTGCAGAGATTTACGTACGCCAGGGAGTGATTTTCGCACCATTTAAACAGGCGATCGAAAACTATCCTGAAATAGTACAAAATAAAATAGGCAGCATTGTACACGCCACGGATGGCAAGTTTGCTGCTCAAAACACTGCATTTGCTCAGAATGGTATTCTGCTATATGTACCCGCTGGAGTGAAGATCGAACATCCACTGCACAGCATACTCTGGGCTGGGGGCAACCTGACCTGTCATTTTACTCGTGTTCTTGTATGGCTCGATGAAGGAGCTGAAGCAACTTTAGTCCACGAATATGCATCTTCTCAACAGAATCAGGAACAATTATTCCATAATGGCGTTGTTGAAGTATATGCTGGTGCAAACTCCCATTTAAAGATGGTGGAATTGCAGTCTTGGGGTAAAGAAGTATGGAATATCACTCACCAAAGGATTATTGCACATAAAAATGCACAGGTTGAATGGATTTTTGGTGCTTTAGGCAGCAAAACTACAAAAGACTTCACTGACTTTAATTTGGCGGGGCAGGGAGCCATGATAAAAGCATCTGGTTTTTATTTTACTGAAGGCAACCAACACTTTGATCATGATACCCAGCAAAACCATCTGGTGCCAAACACGACAAGTGATTTGCTATATAAAGGCGCCATGACGGGGAAAAGCCGATCAGTGTGGCAGGGAATGATTTATGTCGCTCCAGGCGCGCAAAAGACAGACGGATACCAGGCAAACCGAAATCTTGTGTTGTCTGGATCATCAAGGGCAGATTCAATTCCGGGTCTTGAGATACTCGCGGATGATGTCAGGTGTACTCATGGAGCTACCGTTGGAAAAATAGATTCTGAACAAATCTATTATCTAATGGCTCGAGGATTACCTGAAATTGAAGCCAAGAGATTGATTGTGGAAGGCTTCTTCGAACCAATCATGGATCGCATCCCATTTGAAGGTGTACAGGATCGATTTCGTCATGCAATTCAGCAAAAAATGAATACAATTTCTATATAACAAATATAAGCAATGGGAGAGCGCTAATGGGTCAATATCAGTTTATGAAACCACCGGAGCCTGAATATTCATATGATGTGGGTGATCAGGTAGAAGTATTTTGTGATCATGAGAAAGGGAGTGAAAGGATCCGCGGCTGGCTCAAAGGAATTGTAGTACAGGTGGATGCAAAAATGGTTGCTGTCCAATTCAGGTCAAATGTCTTTCTAACAGACGGTTGGATGGTTCCTGATCATATTCTATGGTTTCCGCAAAATTCTGAACACTTAAGACCCGGTCATTCCAAGGCAAAGAGCGAACAAAGCAAAATGATTGATTTTTAGGCGGATGTTTTATGAATTTTGATGCTATCAAAGCAGATTTTCCAGTATTAAAAAGAGAAATAAAACCAGGCATCCCATTGACCTATCTGGATTCAGCTGCGACCTCCCAGAAACCGCAACAGGTAATTCAGGTATTGTCTCATTATTATGAGTATTTCAATGCAAATATTCATCGTGGTGTACATACACTGGCAGAAGAAGCTACGTCGGCCTACGAAGGGGCGCGCAAAAAGATTGCAGATTTCATACATGCACGGAAGCCAGCTGAAGTGATTTTTACAAGGAACGCGACAGAATCCATTAACCTGGTAGTAAAAAGTTGGGCAAGAACCAACTTGTCAGATGGTGATGTGGTGATCCTTACAGAAATGGAACATCACTCAAACCTGGTTCCATGGCAAATGCTGGCGGAAGAAAAACGGTTAAGACTTGAATTCATTCCCGTAGAAGCAGATGGATTACTCAATCTTGATGAGTATAAAAAACTTCTGGAATTAAACCCAAAGATTGTATCTTTCATGCATATGTCGAATGTGTTGGGGACAATTAACCCGGCAAAACAAATCATTCAATTGGCGCATCAAGCAGGCGCAATAGTTCTTGTGGACGGCGCGCAATCCATTCCGCACATACCTGTTGATGTGCAGGATCTGGATGCCGACTTCATGGCATTTTCAGCGCACAAAATGCTTGGACCCACCGGAATTGGCGCACTTTATGGAAAATTGAACCTTCTGGAAAGAATGCCGCCTTTTCTGGGAGGTGGGGATATGATCCGTCATGTAAAGCTACGATCGTATAAAGCTAATGAAATTCCCCATAAATTTGAGGCAGGCACCCCCGCCATTGCTGAAGGTATCGGTTTTGGTGCAGCTGTAGATTATCTAACAGGTGTGGGGATGGGCAATATCCAGGAACATGAACAAAAACTGGCATATAAGATTCTATCCAGACTGGGAGAAATTCCCGGTCTGAAAGTGTTTGGACCTGACTATAAAAACAAAGGAGCGGTGGCATCTTTCACTTTTAATGATATCCATCCACATGATATCGCGCAGATATTGGATTACGATGGAATTGCAGTCCGAGCAGGACATCATTGCGCAATGCCATTACATGAGAAATTTGGTTTGCCTGCAACAACCAGAGCAAGTTTCTATCTTTATAACGATGAAAACGATATTGATACACTGGTTAAGGGTTTATGGAAGGTGAAGAAAACCTTTAATTTATAGGGATATTTATGGACGACCTTTATAGAGAAGTAATTCTAGACCATTATAAGAACCCGATGTATCGTGGTGAGTTAGTACCCAATGATTACTCTTATGAAGATGAAAACCCACTTTGCGGCGATCATATTCGGATAGATTTGCGCGTAGATAAAGATAATGTGGTGACTGAAGCTGCCTTTAACGGACACGGCTGCGCTATCTCACAGGCGAGCACAGACTTACTGCTTGAATCAATCATCGGAAAAAATATTGAAGAGATTAAAAATATGGAAAAGCAGGACATTCTGGATTTACTTGGTATTGATTTAGGTCCGGTCCGATTAAAATGCGCATTATTACCTTTAAAGGTAATTAAAGCAGGAGTCTACGGTATCAATTTTGATGACGAGGCATAATAATAAATGCTTAATTATTGGAATAAACCCGAAACCGAGATCCAGTTTATTGAAGTATGCTCTGTTGATGATCTACCAAAAGGGGAGAGGATATTCTTCTCAATCGGGGATGAAAGTTTGGTTCTACTGAATATCAATGATATATATTATGCACTGGCAGACAAATGCAGCCACGACGATGGTCCATTAGGCGATGGCGAAGTGGAAAATTGTGAAATTATTTGCCCACGGCATGGAGCTAGATTTGATATATTAAGCGGTAAAGCAACAAAAATGCCGGCTATGGTAGATATACCGGCATTTCCTGTCAGAATTGTTGAAAAAATGATACTTGTAGGCTTCCCCAAGTAATTTCAACAGGCGAATGAACCAATAATTCGAAGGGTCTCAAACCCTTCTGCGTAACGACGCTCTACGAGTGCTCCGTTACGAATTAATGTTGCGCGCGTGATCTCCTCATCAAAGTAATATTTCGACCGATATGTGGAGTACGCAGCCAATGCGTTGACCTTTTTTTCCATATCCGCCTGGGTTACTTCAACCAGGAAATTTGGGAAAAAGCCATAACTCGAGCGGATCACATCAAACCCAAGAACCGTAGTACCGCGGAATGCCCTGAGCGTCTCTTCCGTAACACATTTATGATCCTGATGCAAATCTGCTCGAGTATGAGTAAAAACAATATCTGGTTTAAAACTTTGGCTATGCTTGAAAAGAAATTCAAGGATATCCTGGCGCTGATCTTGAAATTTTCGTGTTTCAAATTTTTCAAGAATTACTTGTTCCCTGGGTATGCCAAGGATTGACATACTCTGGTAATGCTCTAATACAAGGTTGTTTAGAACCGGATTTTTTTGATTATCGCTCAGCGTGATACATTGGATATCAGCTCTACCGGCAATATGGGCAATTAATGCCCCGCATCCCAACTCGATATCATCTGGATGCGCACCGATAAAAAGGATTCTTTTGCCAAAGAAATTCATGCTTATCCTTACTTGGTGGCAATTATTCCACCGACCACCTTAGTCATGACCAAGGTGCCATCTTGTTTGATGCGTTTTTCTGCTACTTTTGTGATGGCAGACATGAGGGTCTCAAACTCTTCTTTTGTTGAAAAAAGGCTGGTCCATAATTTTCGGTCTTCAGCAAGTGAAGCCCTTGTGTAATCAACAAAAGGCTGAACTTCATTGAATGTAAGCGGATTCTCAAATATTTCCAGGTCTACAGAAGCAAAAGTACTCTTTACCGATGTAAGAATTTCACTTCCGTATCTGGAAGAGCCTGGCATGGGTGGAATTGGTTTGCCCGTGGCTTCTTTGATTACATCATAGAATATCTGTTTGTTTGTTGGCATCGGACCCGTTGTAAATAATCTTCCACCCGGTTTTAATACCCTATGCATTTCTCGAATCGTTGCAGGAATATCTTCTGCGTAATAAATGGCAAAGCAACAAGAAAGCAAGTCAAATGTATCTGAAGGAAGATCAAACTTCTTATTGAAATCCAATTCCATAAATTTGACATTATTTTCAGCTTTTAAAGGGTTTTCAGTTACAGCCTGTTTTAGGAGATCAGCGTTGACATCACCGCCTGTAATATCGCATTCTCCTTGCAGGAAATGATAAAAAGAGAAACACTGTTTCCCAGCGCCACAGCCAACATCTAATATCTTGCTGCCCTTCTGCAGGCTTAGAACATCCAGCATCCATTGATCAATATCACGGGCTCCAAATTTGTTATGGATATCAATGCGGGTGAGCAGATCATTGGTGGTTTCCTGATAGTTAATTTTCATTTTTCCTCGTCTATGATAGATAATGCCGTAAGTATGATGGTTGAGAAAACTTTTGTCAAGGTATGATGTATGCCTTCAAATTAGCAAATTCTTGGGAGCAACTCCCCACTCAGCATTGTAACCAACCTTGAGGTGCCGTAGATATTGTGCAAAATAACTTTACCGGGATGATCGGAATCAACCCTGCCAATCACAACCGCATCAGTTCCATAGCGGTGAGATCTGAGTAAAGAGATAATCTTTTCAGAATGGTATTCAGGACAAATTATAATTACTTTTCCTTCATTAGCTACGTATAAAGGATCAAATCCCAGCATTTCACAAGCAGCATTTACTGCTGGTTTAATGGGTATATTGTTTTCGTATATGTGAATGGAAACTCGACTCTGGCATGCAATTTCATTTAAGCTTGTCGCCAATCCCCCACGTGTGGGATCACGCATCACATGAATTTCAAATTTGTTTTCGAGGATGGTTTGCAACATTTTATTCAAGGGAGCTACGTCAGATTGGACATCAATCTCAACAGAAAGGTCATTCCTTGAAGCCATAACGGCAATTCCATGATCGCCAATGGATCCTGACAGAATGACTACATCCCCTGGCTTTGCGTTATTTCCTGATATATATCCTGTTGATCCGGGTATCTCACCAATTCCGCTTGTATTAATGAATATCTGATCGGCTTTTCCTTTTTCGACTACTTTTGTGTCTCCAGCGGCAATCACAACATCGGCTTCTTTTGCTGCCAATGCCATCGATTCAAGCACTCGTTCCAGAATGGAGATATCCAAACCTTCTTCCAGAATAAAACCCGCTGTCAAATATCGGGGAATTGCTCCACTCATCGCGAGATCATTAACCGTTCCACAGACTGCAAGTTTGCCAATATCCCCTCCAGGAAAGAAAAGAGGTGTAACAATATGAGAATCAGTTGTTATTGCCAGCCGGCTATTCTT
>CAZRKL010000067.1:11806-13297 GCA_964600595.1 uncultured Leptolinea sp. | reverse complement strand
CATTGGAATAAGCGCCATGATGCATGGCTATCTGGCGTTTGATCATGATGGCATCTTGCTGGCGCCCTTCCGTACCTGGCGAAATACCATCACCAGCCAGGCAGCAGAAGAATTGACAGGACTGTTTAGTTTCAATATCCCCCAGCGGTGGAGTGTCGCTCATTTGTATCAGAGTATTCTGAACGGCGAGGTACATGTTCAGGACATTATATATCTGACCACGCTTGCCGGATATGTCCACTGGCAGCTAACCGGTCAAAAGGTGCTGGGTATTGGCGATGCATCCGGGATGTTTCCGATAGACAGCCAGACAAATGACTACGACAAAAGTAAGTTGGATTTGTTCGATCAGCGGGTTGCAGCACAGAATTACCCCTGGAAACTTGAAAACATCCTCCCCAGAGTAATGCTGGCGGGTGAATCGGCGGGTGAATTAACTCCTACGGGCGCAAAAATGATAGATCCAACCGGGGAACTTAAAGCCGGAATTCCTTTCTGCCCACCGGAGGGTGATGCCGGGACAGGCATGGTGGCTACCAACAGTGTGGCAGCCCGCACCGGAAACATATCGGCGGGTACATCCGTATTTGCCATGATTGTTCTTGAAAAAGCACTTTCCAGGTTGTATCCCGAGATCGATATGGTTACCACTCCAACCGGCAAACCTGTGGCGATGGTGCACAGCAACAACTGTACATCTGACCTGAATGACTGGGTTGAGATATTCAACCAGTTTACACAACAGCTTGGGGTTGAAACCAGCCAATCGCAACTCTTTGAATTGCTATACCATCAGGCACTCCAGGCAGATGCCGATGCAGGCGGATTGCTCGCTTATAACTACCTATCCGGCGAACATATCACCCACCTAGAATCTGGAAGACCTCTTTTTGTGCGATCCCCTGAAAGCCGTTTCAATTTGCCCAATTTCATGCGTGCGCTCCTTTTCTCGTCCCTTGGCGCATTGAAAATTGGCATGGATATCCTCATAGAGCAGGAAAACATCCAGATCGACCAGTTACTCGGACATGGCGGCTTTTTCAAAACACCCGAGGTCGGCCAAAAAATCATGGCAGCAGCGATGAAAGCGCCGGTCACAGTGATGGAAACAGCCGGTGAAGGTGGAGCGTGGGGAATGGCGTTACTAGCTGCTTACATGCGAAATAAAACCCAAAACCAAACCCTCGAGGCTTATCTATCTGAAAAAGTATTTACTGCCATAAAAAGCATTACATTGTCACCCGATCAAAAAGATGTGGATGGCTTTGCTTTGTTCATGGACCGTTATAAACAGGGGCTGAGTATCGAGCGTGCAGCCGTGGATGGATTGAAGGAATAAAAAATGTTAGAAGCATTAAAAGAAGAAGTAACTCAACTGAACCTGGAACTGCCGGCTAATAAACTTGTTGCGTGGACCAGTGGTAATGTGAGTGCACGTGATCCCGAAACCGGTTTGATCTTAATCAAACCCAGCGGGGTGCCTTATTCTGA
>CAZRKL010000067.1:0-11706 GCA_964600595.1 uncultured Leptolinea sp. | reverse complement strand
ATTGGCAAAACTGCCAGGGCAGCGGTGAAGGCGGCGGTGATGACAGAAGATGTCGCTGCCACAGTCTGGATGGCGTACCAGTTGGGCAAACCAGATGAAATTTCAGCAGAAAATATCGCTAGTTTACACTCCCGCTACACAAATGTGTACGGGCAGTGAGCATCTCGGGTACTCAGGAGCGTTTTTATGATCGATCTTAAGAAATATGAAATCTGGTTTGTTACCGGCAGCCAGCACTTATATGGCCCGGAAACATTGGAACAGGTAGCCAAAGATTCCGTGGTAATCGCATCTGCATTGGATGCTTCACCTTTGATTCCATTAAAAGTAGTCTTTAAACCTGTGGTGAAAACACCTGAAGAAATCCGCGCGCTGTGCATGGCAGCGAATTCCACACCGCAATGCGCGGGGTTGATTACCTGGATGCACACCTTCTCGCCAGCCCAGATGTGGATTGGTGGTCTGACGGTTCTCAAGAAACCGTTTGCCCATCTGCACACCCAGTTTAATCGTGAAATTCCCTGGTCTGAGATCGATATGGATTATATGAATCTCAATCAGAGCGCGCATGGTGACCGCGAATACGGGTTTATTGGTAGCCGTTTGCGTTTGGATAGAAAAGTTATCGTTGGATTCTGGCAGGATGAAGATGTTCAGGCGAGCCTGGGTGTCTGGACACGCGCCGCGGCTGCCTGGGCAGACTGGCAGGGCGCAAAAATCGCCCGCTTTGGTGATAATATGCGCAGTGTGGCAGTTACAGAAGGTGATAAGGTACAGGCTCAAATTCAGTTTGGATACGGTGTGTACGGTTATGGAGTGGGTGATCTGGTTCAGGCGGTAAAAAGTGCACCAGAAGCCGAGGTTAATGCGCTGGTTGATGCTTATCTGTCGGAATATATTGTGGTTGATGAACTCAAACCTGGCGGAGCCCGTCATGACTCTCTTCGTGAAGGTGCGCGGATTGAAGCAGGTATGCGTGCATTTTTAAATGAAGGAGGCTTTTCAGCCTTTACAACCACCTTTGAAGACTTGCACGGGTTACCACAGCTGCCTGGTCTGGCGGTACAACGCCTGATGCGTGACGGATATGGATTCGGCGCGGAAGGGGATTGGAAAACATCTGCGCTGGTGCGAGCCATGAAGGTGATGAGTAGCGGGCTGCCGGGCGGGGTGAGTTTCATGGAAGACTACACCTACCATCTGACCCCGGGCAGTGAAAAGGTGCTGGGGGCGCACATGCTGGAGGTGTGTGAATCAATTGCTGCAACGAAACCCCGGCTTGAAATCCTGCCTCTTTCCATAGGCGGCAAGGGAGATCCGGTACGATTAATCTTCGACTCAAATACCGGTCCGGCAATTGGCGCGTCGATGATGGATATGGGTCAGCGATTCCGCATGGTAGCAAATGTGGTGGATGTGGTGCCCACCGATGCGCCGCTCCCCAAATTACCGGTAGCACGAGCGCTCTGGCAGCCCCGTCCCAACTTAAAAACAGCAGCCGCGGCATGGATTTTCGCTGGAGGAGCGCACCATACTTCCTTCAGCTACTCTCTCACAGCTGAACACTTGCGTGATTTTGCAGAAATCGCTGGCATTGAGTTCCTCCTGATCAATGGCGATACGACAGTTGAGGGATTCAAAGATCGCATCCGCTGGAATGAGATGTATTACCTACTGGCAAAAGGTATATAGCTGCTTTCCTCCACTTGGGTTGGCATGCCCTCCTGTCTCAGGAGGGCATGTCGGGTTAACTGACCGGCTTCCAGGTTTGTACAAATACCACTGGGATTGGTACTGTTATAATTACCAGCGCTACCACCCGCAATAGATAGTAGGCATATACTGGTAAGGGGAGAAATAAAATACCATCGGGTGAAGTAAATTCGAGCCGGAATGGACGGTGAGCTATTAGCCAGCGCTACCATCAGGGACTTCTATACATCGCTCTTTCAGTCATCGGGCTATCCGTTTTGGCAATTGGACTGACGAATTTACATTTCCAACCCGGGATGCCCATACCAGGCGCGGAAACTGCAGAGGTTGTGTCTGATTCCATTAACGGAAACCAGTACACTCCCCCATATACAGTGCCGCTTGTCATTCAGGTATTATTGGGACTCGGGCTGATTGGTTTTATTGTATTTTGGGTCAGCGGGTTATTCCGGTTTTCAGATAAAAAACATTTCATCAGATTTGGGCTGGCGGTAATTTTGCTGCTGGTATTGTATTTGATTTTCCCGCGGTCAACATCAGATACACAAATATTATCTCCCGGGCAAGAGCCATCCGTTAAGATGCCTGTCCAGGCAAATTTTGAGATCGCTCCAATCGGAGATCCTCCCGAAGCGCTCCTTTGGGTTGTCGCCGGTGTGTTGGGAATTGCAGTTCTGGCTGGAATAATCTACTTCGGATTTCGGTCCTATGCCCAATGGAAGGTGCCCAATGCTCTTCAGCGTGAAGTTGAATCCGCTCTACAGGAAGTAAATGATGGCGTGGATCTACGCAATATTATTATGCGCTGTTATCAGCAGATGATGAATATTGTGAAGATGGAGCATGGAATTGAAAGAGATGCAGCATTTACACCGCGGGAATTTGAGCGTTTGCTGGAAGATCATGGCGTACCGGCTGAGCCAATTCGATCTCTGACAACCCTGTTTGAACGCGTACGCTATGGGAGCAAGCCAACCAGTGAAGCCGATGAGCGTGAAGCAGTTGCCTGCCTTACTTCCATCCGGTCAGCCTGCCAGGGGATGAAAGGAAGACGGGCGTGAAGAACTGGCGGAAGGTTTTGTTGTTATTGATCATTCTGGTATTGGCGGGGGTGGTCATCATCAGACCCGCGCTCCTTTTGTTATATGTTGTTCAGCCTATTGCCAGGGTGCTTTGGCTAATCTACCGCATGGTTCTGATGGTTGACCAGGTTGTCTACTGGGGGTTGCTGGCAGTTGGTGCGTTGATCCTTTTCCTGCGGATGCTCCCGGGCAGACAAAATGTTTTAAAACGAGCGGAATATCAAGAAGTCATCCATCAGGAAAACCGACATCTTTACTGGTCAGACCTGATCAGGCGCGCCCCCGATAACCTCGCAGCCAGATCACTGTTGCGGAGTAACATGGAACGGTTGATTGGTGAGACGAACGCTTTTCTTGATGAAGAAAATGAAATCACTTTCGAACTGTCACAACAACAAAAGAATGGCTGGATGCGAAAATTGCCCTGGGGGTTGGGTATACTCATCCAAAAAATCCAGGCGAAGAATGAGAGCAAAGTGGATTCACACTTGAAAGAGGAACTGGAACGTGTGCTCTCCCAACTCGAATCAAAATTGGAGATACCAAATGAAGAATGAGAACCTCCCACTAATGAGCATTGAAGAAACGGCTGCCGTGGCTGAACGGATCATCAGCGAAGTGGAAAAAGCGGTCATTGGCAAGCGTGACTGCCTGGAAAGAATGATGGCTGCCTTCCTCTCTTCCGGTGGACATATCCTGCTGGAAGACTATCCCGGGCTGGCAAAAACGCTGATGGCAAATAGCTTCGCCGCGGTGCTGGGGATGGATTTCAAACGCATCCAGTTCACCCCCGATCTTCTCCCCGGCGATATTACGGGTGGCTTCATCTTTGATTCACGTGAGAACCAGTTTGTATTACGTAAAGGTCCATTATTCGCGAATATCTTGTTGGCAGATGAGATCAACCGGGCATCTCCGAAAACGCAATCTGCGTTGCTTGAGGCTATGCAAGAATTTCAGGTATCCCTGGAAGGGGAAACTTTTGCCCTCCCCGAACCATTCATGGTAATAGCCACCCAGAATCCGATTGAATATGAGGGTACCTTCCCATTGCCTGAGGCGCAGTTGGATCGGTTCATCATCCGCCTCTCGGTGGGATATCCTTCGCTGGATGATGAAAAAGAAATCCTTACCCGACGCAGTGAGCGCAAACAGGATACTGTGCCTCTCGTCCCGGTTGTAACCGCAACGGAATTTTTAGCTCTTCGCCAGGCAGTGGAGAATGTGTATGTTGATCCTGATGTGCAGGCGTATATTGTGAATCTGGTGGCAAAGACCCGCAGGCACAAGCAAGTGGAACTGGGTGTCAGCCCGCGCGGGTCACTGGCGTTGTTGAAGATTTCACGCGCCTGGGCTGCCATCCACGGCAGAGATTTTGTCATTCCTGATGATGTAAAAACCCTCGCAGCGGATGTCCTCGGTCACCGGGTGATTCTCGACCCAACCCTGTGGGGATCACGTAAAGCGGAAAAAGATGTGATTGAAGAGATCATTCATTACGTTCCGGTGCCGGTGTTGTCAAAATAACATGAAAACCAGGCTCAACCTGATCCTGATTCTCATCGTAATCCTGTTCCTGGCTGCCATTCTCAGCCGGAATGGTACGATGGCGCTTTTGGCTATTCCATTCCTCGGGTTTCTGGCTGCAGCCTTGCTGACGATGCCCGTACGTGTAGATCTCTCTGCCACCCGCACCATTAGTTGCCGGCGTGCAGCTGTGGGTTCTCCGGTGACTATGCAAATCCATCTGGAGAATAAAGGTTCCAGGCTTGCCCGGGTCGAGCTTCGCGACGAACTGCTTCAGAATATGCAGCTTCTGGAGGGCGAAATATTCCAGCGGATAAGCCTGCCTGCTGGTTCACATGTGGAATTCAGCTACTCCTTTCAGGGAACGAGAGGCAGGTTTGCCTGGCAATCCGTCAGGGTGGCTGTCAGCGATTACTTTGGCCTGTTTGAGCAGGTGATTGAACTTCCTGCTGCATGCCAGGTACTCGTGCTTCCGCCAGATATTCAATTAAAGCGTTTTCACTTTCATCCCCGTCCCACGGTTCGGACCGCGGGTCCGAATCTGTCGCGTCAGCCTGGCAGCGGGATAGATTTCTGGGGGGTGCGGCAATATTATGCAGGTGACCCCATGCGGCTCATCCACTGGCGGATGGCTGCCCGGCATCCCAACCGCTTTTTTTCGAAAGAATTTGAACGCGAAGAAATGGCAGATATTGGTATCCTGCTCGATGGACGCGCTTCGGTGAATCTTGATCTGACGGAAACAAAATTATTCGAGTACGGAGTTCAAACTGCGGCGGCGCTGGCGCGGGCATTTCTCAGGTCTGGCAACCGTCTGTCACTGATGATCCTGGGAGACCGGGTGACCCAGGTATACCCGGGGTATGGAAAAAGACACCTGGTGGGGATACTGGACAGGCTGGCAGCCTGCGAGCCGGGAGATTTGGTCGCTTTTGATACCATGCGATATTTCCCGGTCAAGCAGTTTCCACCGAAGTCGGTTATCGTCTTGATCAGTCCCCTCCGTATCAGGGATATGAAAACGATCAACCGCCTGAAAGCAGATGGATACCAGCTTCTGGTCGTCAGCCCTAATCCACTGGAACGCAAGGTGGATATGGATGATTCAGAATTGCTCGCATACCGGGCTGCCCGGATAGAGCGGGAAATTATGCTGCGCCGCATCCGGCGCATGGGTGTGATGGTCGTCGATTGGCAGATCCACAAATCTTTTGAGAACGCATTGCATGCCAACCGGGGAGGGATTCGATGACGCGCCAAACCCACCGGTGGATTTTCCTCTCGGTACAGATGGGCTCCATCCTGGTGCTGGCAGGTGGGCTGACAATGGTAAGCCCATGGTTGGGCGGCATCTCTTGTATTTTGCTCATCGCAGCTGCAAGTTTGTACCAGATTCGGTACGCAGGCTGGCTGCCCCATCTGCTCCTGTTCGCCTGCACGATGGGAACCGCGCTGGGAATCTGGTTGAGTGCCCCGGTGTTTCTGATGATCATAAGCGCAACTATGGCTCTGGCAGGCTGGGAACTTTCAGAGGATGCACTCCCCCGAAAGAATGCCATGCCCCCCTTCACTGGGGATTATGAAAAACGGCGCATTCTGACCCTCCTGGCAGTCGTTATCGGAAGTCTGCTGCTGGTGGGAATTTTAATGCTGGTCAAGGTTTCCATCCCGTTTGTATTTCTCTTCGCGGCGGGAGTAATAATCCTTTTCAGTTTTTTCAGACTGTACAGAATATTTAAGGGATAATAACTTGTGTGTCGGTAATATTCAAACACCCCATCATCACATGGGAGGTATTGTGAATATCAGAACGAAATTACTTATAATTTGCGCACTATTATGCGGCTTGTGCGGATGTAAATCGGAGGCTCAGATGAAGCAGATTTCAAGCGTCGAGTATTCCTACCTCTCGGGTTCCATCCTCCCTGAATTGCAGTTGAACGAAGTCTTTAGAATCACGCCTGATAAAGTCACTTTTACCCGCAACGGCGTGGTGGAGAAAACCCAGGTGAATAATGGGGAATGGGAAATCCCATTTGATCAGGCAGACATGGATCAGCTCTACGCGGACCTGGCGAAAGTGGATTGCGGAAAGATCGAGCAGATCAGCCCGGAAGATGCACCCGATGGCGGCCATACCCTGGGTTATGCCATCTTATACTCTGATGGCACCACTTGCAGTCTGTATTACTTTCCGGGCACAACTTATACCAATGGCGAGTGGATTACAGAACCCCTGACTGCCTTTATCCAGAAGCTTACCCTTCCTGAAGAAGCAACCTCACAGTACAAACAATAATTGCGCGCTTACTTTTCCAACTCTCAGCCGATTACCGGAAGATAAAAACACCTGTTTTCAATAATTTTTATCAGGAAAATGGATTTATTGGAGAGGTCAGACATTTTCGTATTTAATTCGCTTTTTATTGTCATGCGCTGAAATTTCCTTAAAATTTATACTACCCGGTTCCTTTGTAAACAGTATTGATTAACAGGAAAGTTATGAATAAGAAATCAAGCAAACAGAAAAAATCTGGTCAATGCAGCCAGTACGAGAGTATTTTTCAGAACAATCATACCGTCATGATGGTTATAGAACCGGAGACCGGTCTGATCGTAGACGCGAATCCCGCCGCGTACAAATTTTATCAGTATCCCCTGGCTGAATTGATAGGGATGAACATTGCGCAGATCAATATCCTTCCCATGGATGAAATTAAAGCTGAGATGGAACGAGCCAGATCAGAAGCCCGGAATTATTTCAATTTCAGGCATCGCCTGGCAAATGGCGAGGTTCGGGATGTTGAAGTGTATAGCGGACCGATTTTATACAATGACCGGCAGTTGCTCTACTCAGTTATCCACGACAGCACCCAGAGGATTAAAGTAGAAGCCAGTTTTCATCAAAAAACACTTGAACTGAATAATTTCTTCGAAGTCAGTATAGACCTCATGGTAATTGCCAGCATAGATGGGTATTTTCTGCGGTTAAATAACGCGTGGGAAAAGACCCTGGGTTATCAGCTCGCAGAAATTCAACAGTCGCGTTATTTGGATTTTGTACATCCGGATGATGTTGAAAGAACAAAAGCAGCCATGGCTGAATTGGCGAACCAAAAACCCGTAAAAGGTTTTGTGAATCGATACCGGCATAAAGATGGATCGTACCGTTGGATAGAGTGGCATACAGCGCCCATGGGAAATATGGTCTTTGGTTCAGCGCAGGATATCACTGAACAAAAAGAAAAAAATGAAGAAATTTACCGTTCGCGAGAGATGTTAAAACTGGTTTTGGATACCATCCCAGACAGGGTGTTCTGGAAGGATATTTCGCTTAAATACATGGGCTGCAACAAATCCTTCGCGGTGGACAGGGGGTTTGCCGACCCCGTGGAGGTGATCGGCAAGACGGATTATGAAATCAATAAAGGGGTCACAGCAGAAAAAAATCGAGCGGTTGATCAGGAAGTCATCCGAACCGGGAAGCCAAAGTATGACTACGAAGAGTTGGAAATGCTGACGGATGATAAATTCCACTGGGTTAGAAAAAGCAAGGTACCGCTCCGCGAGCAAAATGGAGAAATATTCGGTGTGATGGGCACCTACGCGGATATCTCAGAACAGAAAAGATCAGAAGAGTTGATGAAAGAAACCAATGAGAAACTGACCCTGCTGGTTGCTGATCTTGAAAAACGCAATCATGATGCCTCTGTTTTACGGGAAATGGATGAAATGCTTCTTTCATGTAATGCAATTGAAGAGGCGTACGCGGTGATGGATAAATTCGCCCCGATGGTTTTTCAGGGTACCAGTGGAGCTATCTATTTGGTTGATAGAAACCACAAACAGGTAAAAAAGGTTTCTGCCTGGGGCGAGCAGATCTTCAGTGAAGTGGTATTTGGGCTCGATGAATGCTGGGCATTAAGGTTGAAAAAAGCGCATCAATGGAATAAATCGAATAACAATTTGCCCTGCAAACATGTAGATCCTGATTACAAAGGGCAATATATTGACTTACCCCTGGTTGCCGCTGGTGATGTTCTGGGTTTGATCCACCTGGAATGGCAAAGTAACCATGAAGGTGTGCCGGGTGGAATGGAATTAATGCATAATGTCATGGAACAACTGACATTAACCATATCCAATATCAAGCTGCGTCAGGAATTAACCTCGCTATCCATTCGTGATCATCTCACCGGGTTGTTCAACCGCAGGTTTATGGAAGAATACCTGCAAAAAGAGCTGCTCCGCGCTCACCGGAATCATACCCACGCGGGTATTGTTTTCCTGGATATTGATAACTTTAAACTATATAACGATACTTATGGTCACAAAGGCGGCGATGCTGTGCTGAAAGGAATTGGCTCTCTGTTGCTCAAGAAAGTCCGCGGTGGTGATATTGCCAGCCGGATCGGAGGCGAAGAGTTTGTAATTATTCTTTCGGAGACCGATCTTGAAACAACCATTCGCCGCGCGGAACAGATCTCAGAGGCGATTCGAACAATGCATGTGGAACTCAACGGAAATCCGTTAGGTAAAGTGACGGTCTCAGCGGGCATATCCGCTTATCCTGATCATGGTATGGATCTGGACAGCTTGCTGGATTTCGCGGACAGGGGGCTGTATAAAGCCAAACGTAATGGTCGAGACCGGGTGGAGCTCGCGGATGAGGTCTGATTAACCTTGTATGGGCGTGATGTCATTGCTTTTCTCTTTTTATATAATCTAAACACTTACAGGTATAAAAGGAGAAAACCGCATGGCAAAAGCTGCTTTGTATTTGAACTTCCCGGGCACCACTGAGGAAGCTTTTGTATTTTATCGCTCCGTCTTTGGCGGCGAGTTTAGCCCCATTCAGCGTTTTGGTACAACACCAGGCGTGCCAACGCTGCCACAAGGTGACCAAAATAAGATTATGCATATGTCCCTGAAAATTTTGAAAGAGCTGGTATTGCATGGTACAGACGCATTAAAGTCAATGGGTCAGAATTTGACCCAGGGGAATAACTTCTACATCATGCTAGAAGTGGAAAGCAAAGAAGAGGCGCAGAAATACTACAACGCCCTTTCGGTGGGAGGAAGAAATGAAATGCCGCTGCAGGATACGTTCTGGGGTGCCTACTTTGGCTCGTTCACCGATAAATTTGGCGTGCAGTGGATGATCGACTTCGAGCAAACTCCACAATAAATCACAGGGACATCCAATTTCAAAACCGGGTCTGTAAGACCTGGTTTTTGTTTGCCTGGCGGAAACCACATTGGTCAGGTGACGGATTGAAATTCGCGCGAAAAAGATGTATCACAGAATTGGCTGCGGAAGGCATGTGCTCTGCCTGATCCCTTCTGCAGATTGGGGAAATGGTTATGAATGCGCAAACAGACAAAATTGATATTGCACAGATCCGCCGAAAAGCTATTCTGACATTTTTTGCAGCGCTGATAGTTCTATCGGCGATGTTTTTTATCTCCGCTGGCACATTTGACTTCTGGCAAGCGTGGGTGTATCTCGTCATCATTTTGGGTACCATGTTGTATATAGCAAGCTATTTAATAAAATATGCTCCTGATTTGATGGCTCGCCGGATGAAATTCATAGAACGGGAAAAAGAACAGAGTCTGATCATCAAACTTTCGTATATCCCGTTCGTCTTCGCTTACATTCTGCCGGGATTTGACCGGCGTTTTGGCTGGTCAGATATGCCCGTGTGGGTAGCCATTCTGGGGAATGTGCTTGTTTTTGCCGGATACTGGCTGGTATTCAATGTTTTCAAACAAAACGCTTATGCCTCGCGGGTCATTGAAACCAGTGAAGTGCAGCAGGTCATATCCACCGGGTTGTATGGCTTTGTCCGGCACCCCATGTATCTGGGTAATTGCATCATGTACATCCTGTCTCCTATTGCGCTGGGTTCGTGGTGGGCGGTCATCCCGGCGCTGCTCATCGTGCCGGTCATTGTCATGCGCATCCGCAACGAAGAGAAAGTGCTGGCAAAAGACCTGCCCGGCTACTCGGAATACCTACAAAAGGTCAAATACCGCCTGCTACCCGGGGTGTGGTAAGAGATCTCGAGACAGAATTTCTGAAATCATCCTATTCGGACATTCATCCTCCCATCGATTTCTCTGGGGTCAATTAATCCTGTAAAATTTAACCAGAGTGGGAGGATGGATGGAATCACAATTATCTCAATTTAAAAATCAGAATTATCTCAATCTTGAAACCTTTCGCAAGAATGGCGAAGGGGTCAAGACGCCTGTCTGGTTTGTGCAGGATGGTGCGATACTTTTTGTGCGAACAGAAGCCGATTCGGGCAAGGTGAAACGGCTGCGGAATAATCCAAAGGTGAGGGTGGCGCCTTGCGCGGCGATGGGAGAATTGCGCGGTGATTGGGTGGATGCCACCGCTGTGATGGTGTATGGAGATGAGGTGGAAAAGGTGAACCGGCTGCTGAATAAAAAGTATGGTCTGTTCAAGCTGTTCTTTGATGTGCGCTCTAAACTGCTGCGCCTCAAGGGAGTACCGGCAACCCTGAGGATTGAATTGCGAATAGAGTAACCGGAGGAATACATGGCGCAATATCGGAATCGCGCGGGGCAATCCACACGGGAAATGGCAAGAAAACGTAGAGAGACAGCATTTTTGATTGGCATAGGCACGCTTCTACTGGCGCTAGCGATATTTTTGGTAATTAATAATCAATTTGCGTTTGGTATCGGTGGTGTAGGAGTACTCATCCTGCTAATTATTCTCCGCATGCTGCCTGATTGGATGGGAAAACGGATCGACAATAAGTTTAAGGAAGAGAGAAGGGCTATCAGGGGTGCTCGGGGAGAAGAAAAGGTGGGAGATCTTCTTTCTGAATTACATGAAGGATATAGCATTATCCATGATGTAGTTAGCCCATATGGCAATATTGATCATGTAGTCATTGGAAAGGAAGCGGGAGTTTTCCTTTTGGAAACGAAAGCGCATGGAGGTAAGATTACAGTTGATGGAACAACCCTTCTTCTCAATGGGCATTTTCCGGAGAAAGATTTCATATCCCAGACAATTAGAAATGCCTACTGGTTGCGGGAGGAAATTGGAAAAATCACCGGTGAAAAGCCCTGGATTACGCCTGTACTTGTTTTTACCAACGCTTTTGTCCCCGGTATGCCACCAGTAAAAGGGATCACTATCATCAATAAAAGATACTTGCTGCAAAAAATAAAAAACGAACGTCACCCAAATTCTGCTTCTAAAAAAGCATGGGAGATGAGAGAGACAATTGAGCAGAGGTTATTATCTGCATAATATTCAAAAAGTAGGGTGGGATCCTATCCTAACCAATTCAATCGTTATCGTTCTGAAAATATAATTACTGCGGGCACAAGAACCTTACCG
>CAZRKL010000066.1:0-13372 GCA_964600595.1 uncultured Leptolinea sp. | reverse complement strand
TCCTTACTACCTCATCCTTGCCCATAGAGATTATTCGATTTTTGCTACTATCTGATGACACTGTAATTGCACTAACAAAGGAGACGAATGGAAATCAGTTTATTTATTCATTTCGCTCCCAAGATATTAATA
The DNA here is from genome assembly GCA_964600595.1 of uncultured Leptolinea sp. Classification (GTDB taxonomy): domain Bacteria; phylum Chloroflexota; class Anaerolineae; order Anaerolineales; family Anaerolineaceae; genus DAIOEK01. The sequence continues at coordinate 13,240 of CAZRKL010000066.1, read as the reverse complement.
CTTATCTATGGCGAGTTGAGTATAGTGAGGTTTTTCTAGCAACTGCCTATCACCCCAAGTTAGATATGGAGAATGTTATTATTATTGGATACAACGATAATAAACAAAATGGTAATTTCGATATTCAGTATATTAGTTTACTACGTGGCGAAATTGTAAGTAGAATCCCTATTTCGAAAGACGGCATTAGTAAACCTCCTACAACCTCCCTTCAACCGAATTATTTTTTAGTGAATAATGTTTGACAACTGAAGAAGAACCCGCACCTCCTGCGTTAGATATGGCGGCTGCAGAAAAATTGTGGGCGAAAAGTTTGATGCTGGGTGGATTTTATGAAAAAGAATAATGAGAAAATTATTATTGTAGGTGCAGGGATGGCAGGATTATCTGCGGGGGCATATCTGTCAAAAGCCGGATACCCTGTGTTGTTGTTAGAAAAGAATGAAAGAACTGGAGGCTTGCTGGGTACATTAAATAACAATGGCTTCTATTTTGATTCCGGACCAAGAGCTTTGGTGAATTCAGGTATCGTTTTACCGATCTTGAAGGAATTAGGAATTACATGGGAAATATGTAAAAATAAAATCTCAATTGGCATCGAAGACAGGCTTTTCCAGGTAAGTTCAATAAGTGATCTAGATGAATACCAGCGGATTTTGTCGGATTTTTATCCAGGCAACAGGGAAGATATCCACAATATTCTCGCTGCAATGAGAGAATTATCCAAGCACACCCGGGTAATTTACGAATTCGACAATCCATATTTCGGCGATCAATTCAGTAACAAAGAGTATGTTATCCGGAGGCTGCTGCCGTGGACTTTAAAATTTCTGCGGGCTTTACGAAAGTTCAATCAATTCAATATGCCGATGGAAGATTACCTTCATCAGTTAACCAATAATCAATCGCTCATCGATATCCTCATCCAGCATTTCTTTCGGAACACGCCCACATATTTTGCCCTGGGTTATTTTCATGTGTACCAGGACTATTTCTATCCAAAAGGTGGAACAGGAGTACTAAAGGATCTGCTGGTTGAGAAGGTGAATGAGTGGGGCGGACAAATCGAGCTGAATAAAAAGGTGATCAGCGTTGTTCCCGCCGAATCAAAGGTAATTGATTCTGAAGGTATTGAATACTCTTACGACCATTTGGTCTGGGCGGCAGATTTGAAGACACTCTACCAGAGCATTGATCCGACCGGGTTGGATACTACAATTACCGGAAAGTTAGAACACGAGAAGGTGAGAATTCTTTCATCTAAAGGTGCAGAATCCGTTTTTATTATGAATATTGGTGTTGACCGACCGCCATCATATTTCAAAGGACTCGGCGGAGAGCACCTCTTCTACACTCCCTCGAGACAGGGCTTGGGTGAAACCAATAGCTCACGACGGTTGCACATAATAAAAAATTTTAATCAAGTCTCAAAAAGTGATGTTATCGCCTGGCTGGAAAGCTATTGCGATCTGACTACATATGAAATATCCATCCCGGTGCTGCGGGATAGTTCACTGGCACCTGAAGGGAAAACCGGAATGATGGTGAGTTGTCTCTTCGACTATCAGGTGATTGCAAATGTAGAAAAAGCTGGATGGTACGATGAATTTAAAGAGCGGCTGGAAAACAGGATTATTCATAATTTATCTAAGACCGTGTATAAAGATTTTGACCGGGATATTCTTTTTAAGTTCTCCTCCACTCCACTGACGATTAACAAAATATCCGGCAGCTCGGAAGGTGCGATTACAGGATGGTCCTTTGAAGCTGAGCCGCCGGTGATTTACAAATTAACTGATGTCGGAAAATCAGTTTTTACCGCCATCCCGAACGTGTATAAAGCCGGACAATGGGCTTATGCTCCTGCCGGTGTGCCCATCGCCATGTTGACTGCCTGGCATGCTTACCAAAAGATCATCAAAAAATCGAAAAGAAATTGAAATGATAATTAAAATTATGCTCCTGGTTTTTATCCTGCTGGAATTTTCGAATGTGATGGTTTTGTATTTCTTCCCTGGATCGAAAAAGGCCAATGGCGTTGGGGTGTTCTCCGCCTGGGAGAAATCCAAAGAATTCCCTGATATCCATGATTTTGTGCGTTACCTGGTCAACTGGGTGGCGGGAGTAAAACTTATCTTTCTCTTACTGCTGGGTTTGATTGTGGTATTTGCCGATGAAAATCTTCAGCGGTTAAGCCTGATTGCGTTGGCTCTGGCAACGGTTACTTTCTTCTGGCGGTTGTTTCCATTGGTGCGGAAAATGGATGGTAAGGGACAGGTCCAACCCAAAAACTACTCATTAGTCCTGGGTGGAATGATCCTAGCATTAATAATGATATTTATTGTGGCAGCAGTAATTAGAATATAGAATCAAAGACCTTGTGCATGTTCAACTGGCTGTGTGTACCCACGAAAAAGCCCAAAATGGCATGGCATATTTATCCATTCAACATTGCATTGGATAATGGTTCCATGAACAAGCGATACCCTCATCCTGATATCTTTTGAATACGTAGAAATTTCTTATCTAGGTAACCCAAAACGACACCAGAAAAATCTGGTGTCGTTTGGTTTACCTGATCAGGCTGGTGAAAAGGAGTTGCTTATTTTCTGATAGTCTTTATGGAGTTAACAAACTCAAAGCATAGAAGTCATGAAATGCAGTGATGTTCTTGAAAACAAAAAGGTTATCAAAGTTATATACCGGCAAATCTTTAAATTCGGCCGCTGCTTCTGCGGGAACGATGTCTGAGCGGCCTGAATACTGACCGACCTGGTTCCATGGTTCAAAACCTTCCTGGCTTAGGGCAAAACGCAGGAATAGCTTTGCGGCATTTGGGTGAGGAGCTTGATTAATCATTGCCAGGTAGTTATGTTTTTGGACACCGATAACAGGCTTGATCCCTTCGCAAGGCAGGAATACAGCATCACCGGATAGAACTTTACGATATTTTGACAGGGGAAGCCAACCTAGCGCATTTTCTTTTAAACCCGGAATTGCCATCGCTCCCCATACATCATCACTCCCCCCAACACCAACAGGTTGGTTTTGGGCAAATTTCTTTATCCAATACCAACCAGCGTCAGGAGTATCATCATCTAATACGATATCAGTTCCAAAGTATTCTTTATATGCGGCGGCGAACTCATCAGCATGCTTGGCAGCACTCATCAACATACCCAAATCTTCCACGCTATTAACCGGATCCTTGATAAAAATCTTTCCTTTCCATGCAGGATCTGTTAACGCCCACCAGTTAGTTATCGGGCAGGTTTCATTCAATTCTGAATTGTATACCCACCCAAAGACCTCAGTACTGGCTGAAACGACTGGATTCTGGTTCTCCTCTGAGATTACAGAGAGTAATTCCGGGGGGATATATTTCCAGATATACTGGTTAGGCACAAATTCTCCCTCGACATCTGGTCCACCTGCGCTGTACCAGACATCACCGGTGAATACTCCAGCTTTTTGTTCTTCCCGAACCTTGGTGATAACCTCTGCACCCCCCATATCATATGCTTCGATCTTGATATCAGGATATAATGTTGCCCATACCGCGGCAGCATCCTGAATACGAGAGGAATTAGAGTAAACCACAACGGTTCCTTCTTCTTTTGCGGCTGCTTCTATGGCCGCCCAATTCTCTGATTCGGATTGGTACAAGCCGACCCCGACTTCCTTTGCCCATTGTTCCGCAGCACTCAGAGTGACTTCCGTTGCTTCAATAGGTGCCTGATTGGCAGTATCCGCTTGGGTGACAACCGGTACTTCAGTTGCAGCTGATGTATCAGTCGGGATCGGCGCCGCGGTAGGTGTTGTACACCCGGCAAACAGGCTCCCAAATAGAATCAGGTATGCAATTCGGACAGACGTTTTCATGTTTTCTCCTTTTAGAAAATGATTTTTTCAATTCACTTCCAGCTATTTAACGAGTTCTTCCCTCCTCCTATTCTCAAACCTACCGGTTCGAATTGAAAAATTACGGTTACTCTAATAATCTTTTGATCACAGTGATAAGTTAAATGCCCAAGCCTTTTTCCAGGCTTCCCTTTTTGAATCGTGTGATCAACCAATTTCCAGCTAGGATCAAGGCAATAAGTAGTATGATGACCGCATCAGCTTTTTGCTCACTGCCATTCTCTGTGTACCGCATTGTCATACTAGCCAATACCTGGGTGGCAGGCGTCACTAAAAGGATGATTAGGGATAATTCGCGCATGGTGGTAATAAATGTGAGAAGGAATCCTGAAATAAATCCACTGCGGGTTAATGGAAAAATAATCCGGGTAAACCGTACCCACGCATTTGCCCCTGCAAGTTTGGCAGCTTCCTCAAGTTCCTTACTTACCTGCATCATCGCGGTAACCCCCGTTCGGCTGGAGAATGGAAGGTTTTTGGCTACAGAAACTATTACCAGAAGAGCAAAGGAACCATATAGAGCAGGCAGAAATCCGACCGGTTTAGCAAACATGGATATATAGACTGCACCAAAAGCGATCCCGGGAATAACGTATGGAACAAAAGCAAGTTGTTCTACAATTTTTGAAAGTACTGTCCCCCGGCCTTTTACCACTGCATATCCCAGAATTACCCCCAGCACGGCAGAGAAGAATGCTGTGAACAGGGCAAGTTTTACTGAATTCAGTCCTCCTTGTAATATGGCCGGATTTCTGAAAATCCCTGGCAGTCCGTCATCGATTGTCGGATCGCTCTTGCCGATCCAATGAACCAATGATAGATTGGAGATACTGTAATCTCCGGGCGTTTTCATAAACGTGTTCCATAACAACATGGTTACCGGGAGTACTGCAATGACTAATTCGATGAAAATTACAAGAATTGTTAAAAGTGTTTTCCAATTGCCCAGTTTCGTTTTCTTGATTACCAGGCCTCTTCCTCCTATTGTTTCAAAACTCTTTTTTGTTCCGATAGCTCTTTGATTAATATAAACAGTGATGATCGCAATGGATATCAACATCAATGCCAGAACAAATCCATCAGGAGTATCACCCATTTTCATGGTTGCCCGAATCATTGTAGATAACGTGTAATATCTGACAGGAACACCCAGAATATTCGGTCCTCCAAAAGTCCCCATTACCCGTGAGAAAGTCATGATAAAACCGGACAGCAGTGCAGGCAGGATGAGAGGGAATGTAATCTTTCGCAAGATTCTCCATCTATTTGCCCCCATGATTTCTCCCGCTTCTTCCAGATTTGAGTCAATAGAAATCAGGGCGGCTGAAACAAAAAGAAAGAAAAAAGTATAGTAATGTAAACCACTGCTAATCATTATTGGTATGGGACCATAAGCGAACCAATCCGGAGGCCCTTGACCGACTAACGATTCAAACACCCCTGGAGATCCACCGATCGTCCTATTTTTGAATAGGACAGTCCACGCCATAGATATTGTCCAAGATGGCATCATATATGGGACGATCGCAAGCGTATTGATTAATCGCCTTCCGGGCATGTCAGTTCGAACAACGAACCAAGCAAACAAACATCCCAGGAAAAGGGCAATCACGGTAGCCCCGGCGGATACCACAAGTGAATGTTGTAGTGGGATATATAGCATTATTCTGCTGATTTTTGAAAATAGCATTCTATCCCAGTGAAAAATTGAAAAATCTCCAAGGTTAGCTTCCGGATTTGTGATAATATCCTTTTCCTGGATGGTTACTGTGGTAATTAGCATTCGACCGAGAGGGATCACAATTAGGTAAATCATCAAAACAAGCATAATAATGGAAAGGATTACATGCGGATTGAGGAACCATCGGTAAAGATGGTTTATCCGCGCTCGAATTTGCCAAAAGTTGTTCTGTCCCAATGATTGATTGGCTGCCATTCAGTCCTCACCTACTTCTTCTTCGCACCAGATTGATTATTTTGTTCTAAGGATTTTCTCAACTGGTCTAGCTGGTCGAGGTTATTGAGTATTCTTTCCTTATCAACCGAGGTAAGTTTAAGTAATAAAGCATTGATGATGGTCATGGGAACTGTTAGCGAGTTGAAAGAAGAAATTGGTCCCCGTCGAGCTGCAAGGACCACACTGGCTTTGGTGCGTAATAAATTTCCAAGCGTATCTGTGATTAGGATGACTGGCGTACCCTTATCTGCGGCTGTCTCTAAAACCAGTGCAAGGCTGGGATGAATACTATGAAAAGCAATGGCTACCAGCAGGTCTTCATTACTCATAAGGAGGAGAGGTTCTATCATTTCTCTGCCTGATACCCTCAAGGGGATAACATGCTTTGTTGACCTCGTTAATCTGATCTCAAGTTGATCAATGAGCGCTACGGCCGGTCCCAGCCCAAACACAAATATCCTCTGGTGGGTATGCAATAGATCAACCGCCAGGTCGAGTGACTTACGATCTAGCGTATGCAACGATTCAGTTAGGTAATCGATTTCAGATGTTACCAACTGCTCATAAATATCTCCTGATTGTCTAAGATCATCCAACCGGCTGCGAATTCTAGAAGAGTGCCCTGCCATCTCCCGAACCCTTGCCTGAATAATTCTACGGAAATCAGGATACCTGTTGAATCCAAGTGATCTGGCAAACCTCAGTATTGTTGGTTCACTTAGTTTTAACCGTTCGGCAAGTTCAGTTGCAGACATGAAAGCTGCCTCATCCTGATTTTGAGCAATAAAGTCAGCAATGCGTTTCTCGCTATTTGTCAAACGATCGTAATGATCAGCTAACAATTCGGCAAATGTGAGATTAGGTTCTTTTTGTTTTTTCATTTGAAAGCAATCTCCAAATTTTGTTAATTCCTGGGTTTTCCATTATTACTGCTGGAGAAAAGTGACAGCTCAGGAAAATATTGGCAGCTCGGGTAAATCATTTAACGTTTTGCAAAAATAATCTGCAGAAGAACCATCTTCCTGGTTTATTGCAATTGTCATCATTCCAGTCGATTTTGCACCTTCCAGTTCAATCCCCATATGACCAACGAAAGCACACTGGGCGGGAGAATACGGTGTTTGACCAATGGCATACTGGTAGACAGCAGGATCAGGTTTGTGAGCTCCCAAGTTGGTGGAGCAGGAGACGATATCAATGAGATCGGCTACTCCAGCTTTGGTTAATCGAGCCATCTTCCATTCAACCGGGTACATCGTGTCAGTAATGATGCCCAGGAGTAAGTGAAGTGATTTCAACTTCAATAATGCATCCCTGGCTCCATCAATTGGTTGGACGTCATTTGAATATGTGATGATATTTTTGATAAATGATTTTCGGGTGTTCTTGTTTTCAACCTTCCGGGCGAGAAGATACGTATTCCAATAAATCTCGTGATTAACTTTTCCTCCATTAGCGTCTGACCGCAAGGAAATTAATTGGGTGAGGACCTCTTCTGACGGCTCTGTTGTATAGCCTGAATTCCTCAATAAATTCAAAGCAAATGCTTCAGTGGGTCCAGACCGTGTGTACAAGATTCCAGCGGCATCAAAGAATACGGCTTTAATCATAAACAACTCCAGAGAATATTGGGCTAATGAGATTTGGTAGCACGATGAAGAATTTATATAAAAATACAAAAAGAAGAATAATGTAATTTTACATACATAAGTATATGGTATCCCAAAGAAAAATCAATAGGCAATTTCCTCATATGAAGGCGCCCTTTTGAGTGTGCCGGCTGAAAATCTGATCTGACAACTATTTATAAATAGATATTGGTGAACCAATGAGAGACAAAGAAATTACCATAATTTATAATTTCACAATGAATATGCTTGATCAGGGTAATCATTCCCCCTAATTATCATTTGTCCTGGAGGTGATTTTCTCAGCATCGGCTGTTTATTGATTTAATCTTATCAATATTTTATTTATATATCCAGGAACTATTTTAAGGGCTCGGTCAGGAAGCTTCATTGAACCCAATAAAAAGCACTGCTGTTTTGGCTCTTGGAAAGTGGATCGAAAATTCTAAGTCCATTATCTTTGAATTGGATGTAGACCCATCGACTGTTCTATATTTTCATTCTGGTTGTACACTGGCATAAAAACCGATTTGATGTATTATTAATTAGCACAGCAAATTACTGCCTGTGAGCACGTACCCAAAAACCAATCTTACAAAGGTGGAGAATATGAAGCAAAACAAATTAATGTTGGTGTTGTCTTTTGTTATGGTTCTGAGCATGGTACTTACTGCATGCGCCCCTGCGGCAACAACCAAAGCTGTCAACTTAAATGAAGCTACTCTTGATCAGATCGTTGAAGGCGCCAAAAAAGAAGGCCATGTCGAATCTGTGGGTATGCCCGATTCATGGGCTAACTGGGGTGAAACCTGGCAGGAACTCACCGCTGAATATGGCATCACACACGCTGATACTGATATGAGCTCTGCAGAAGAACTCAACATGTTTGAAAATGAAAAAGATGCCCCAACAAAAGATATTGGTGACATTGGTCTTGGTTTCACCGCCGAATCAATCAGCCGCGGGCTGGTTCAGGGTTACAAAACCTCCTATTGGGATGTTGTTCCTGAATGGGCAAAAGGCGAAGATGGAAAATGGATGATCGCCTACACCGGTGTTACAACCTTTATCTACAATAACGATGTTTCAACAGACCCCGCTCCCACCTCCTGGGCAGATGTCCGCGCCGGCACCTACAAAGTCACCATCGGTGATGTAATTGGTGGCGCCACCGGTCAGGCGAATGTTCTGGCAACAGCGTACGCTTTTGGTGGCGGAATGGATAATCTGGATCCTGCATTCGAGTTCTGGGCTGAAATGGCAAAAGCCGGACGTATCGATCAGGGCGATATCCTCCTCCAGAGAATTCAAGCTGGTGAAGTTCAACTGGGTGTAACCTGGAGTTACAACGCGTTGACCTACCGCAACGAAACACCTAACTACAAATTCACAGTCGGTGTCCCCTCTGATGGATCGATCCTCAGCGGTTACGCTTCAGTCATCAATGCCTACGCACCTCACCCGTACGCGGCTGCATTAGCCCGTGAATTCATCTTCAGCGATGAAGGCCAGATTAATCTTGCCAAATCAGGTGCCATCCCCACTCGAACTGACATCGTCATTCCTCAGGAAGTTCAAGATGCCACACTGCAGCAATCCGCATATGCCAATGCTACGCCTATCACAGATGCCGCAGCCTACGCAGAAATTGGTAAAGAGATCTCAGCCCGTTGGGAAGCCGAAATCATCCCGTTGATGAGCAAGTGATCTTACCAGGTAGAATTCTTACCAGTCATGCATAAAAGGATGGGGCGTATTCAAAATACGCCCCATGCTTGGATATTGGAGGTTCCTTGAATAAAAAATCCAATGCGAAACTGTATTTCCTGGTTCTTCTTCCTTTTTTAGTAGTTGTATCACTCTATGAGATCCTTCCACTCGTAATGATGGTTCTCAGCAGCTTTAAATCAGAAGTGGATAGCAGCATATTATTTACTCTCGAGAACTATATTTCCGCTTTCACAAAACTTTCTTACCAAAGAGCAATCATTAATAGCCTGCGAATTACGATCATATCCACTATCTTCGGGATTGTCATTGGTTTTATTGGCGCCCAAGCAGTGCACAACTCCCGGGGAAATATAAAAAATACTTTTTTAACCATCCTCAATATGACATCCAACTTTGCCGGTGTTCCACTGGCATTTGCGTACATGATTATTCTTGGAAATTCTGGTGTTCTCCTGCTGCTCGCCAAAACGTTAGGTTGGGAGACTCTTGCAGAGTTCGACTTATATACCGGTACCGGTTTGATTATGATGTATGTCTATTTCCAGATTCCATTATCGACACTCCTGCTCATACCTGCTTTTAATGGAATACGGAAGGAATGGAAGGAAGCCAACACACTCCTCGGCGGCCAGCCAATTCAATTCTGGACAAAGGTGGGAATACCGGTATTACTCCCCAGCATATTTGGAACAATGAGTGTTCTTTTCGCCAACGCGCTTGCTGCTTACGCCACAGCCTACGCCCTTTTGATGAATAATTACTCACTTTTGCCGGTCAACATTACCGGTATGTTTACGGGTGATATGACCACACGTCCGCATCTGGGTGCAGCACTTTCTGTTGTAATGATGTTGCTCATGCTGATTGCTATCATGATCAATAACTATATTAATCGGCAGACAACGAAATGGAAGGGGGCATAGGTGAAAAGCAATAAGCTTTCTTCAACCATCATTGTGGTAATAATTATCTACCTGCTGATCCCGCTCCTTGCCACGGCGGTATATTCCATGTTCCAGAAGTGGACTGGAATCTTACCCGAGGGCTTTACGCTTGGGCATTACCAATCACTTCTATCTAACAGGGCTTTCCTGTTGACATTGGGGCGGACGATTGTGATCTGCATCATACCAATCGTGTTAACAGTTTTATTAACGCTGTTGGCTTTATTTGCAGTTACCATCTATTTTCCGAAGCTTGAAAAATATGTTCAGATACTCTGCATGATCCCTTACACAATCCAGGGAGTCATCCTATCTGTAAGTATTCTTTCGCTGTATGCCGGGGTAAAAGGATTTCTGGGTTTACGTCTCGTTATGCTCATGGGGGCATATTGCATCATTATCCTGCCATATGTGTACCAGGGAATCCGCAACAGCATGCAAGCCATCAACATGCCAATGTTGATCGAAGCAGCAGAGATGCTCGGAGCGAGCAAACTGAATGCTTTTTTCAGGGTAATCGTTCCCAATATTATTCCGGGTATCACGGTTTCCTCGTTGCTATCTGTCGGCATCATCTTTGGAGATTACGTCCTCATTCGAAATATTACGGGCAGCTCATTCCAGAATGTGCAGATATTTCTTTTCCTGGCAATGAAGCGATCCAGCACAGAAGCCTCCGCCGTGTTCGTCATCATCATGGCAACCACATTCATAATCGCAGCTCTGGTGCTTTTCTTACAGGGTAGAGACAACCGGCAAAAAATTGAAAACAGAGGTAGGTAAAAATGCCTTATATCCGATTCGAAGGAATTAACAAATATTACGGTAAGAATCACGTATTAAAAGACATTAACCTTGAAATTGAAAAGGGACAGTTGGTTACTTTGTTGGGTCCCTCGGGTTGCGGGAAGAGCACTTTGCTGCGCTGTCTGGCCGGGCTCGAAGATATCACTTCAGGGAAGATCTATTTGGATGGGAAAGATATCACCCAGGTCGGAGCCCGTGACCGCGGCATTGGCATGGTTTTCCAGCAGTATTCGCTCTTTCCGAATCTGACGGTTGGCGATAATGTAGCTTTTGGTCTCAAGATGAAGAAAGTATCGCAAGGAGAGATTTCAAGCAAAGTGAAAGAAATCTTGGGTCTGGTTGGTCTTTCGGAGAAAATCGACAACTATCCCAACCAACTCTCCGGTGGTCAGCAGCAGCGGGTTGCACTTGCCCGCGCCATCGTAACCGAGCCAAAAGTACTGCTTTTGGATGAGCCGCTATCAGCGATTGATGCCCTGTTACGGCGAAATCTGCGGATTGAAATTCGCCGCATTCAGAAAGAACTGCAGATCACCACGATATTTGTCACACATGACCAGGATGAGGCGATGGTCATGTCTGATGTGATCCATCTGCTCAGTGCTGGATATATTGAGCAAAGTGGGAGCCCGATCGATCTATATTCAAGACCTCGCACGCTGTTCGCCGCGACATTTATTGGCAATTACACAATTCTTCCGGCTGAGGATTTCGGTAATGCATGTGGAGAGAAAATTAACTGTAAGGATGTAGCCATTCGTCCGGAAATTGTCCATATGGACAGCAAACCGGAGGCGGGTGATGATAAATATCACCTGCAGGGTACCATCAGCAGCAGTTTCTGTCACGGTAATATTTTCCGCTATAGCTTAAATTGCAAAGGCATCCTGATCAATGCGGATGTGGTTTATGAAGGTGGACTGCCCTTAAAAGATGGGGAGGAAGTCTTTCTTTCCATAAACAAGGATGCGGTTATAAAACTGGACTAACCAGAATTCTTATGCTGAATCATCCAATCAATATTGCCCATCGGGGTTTTTCGGGGCTTTACCCCGAAAACACCATTCTTTCATTCCAGAAGGCTCTGGAATTAGGGGTGGATGCCATTGAGCTCGATGTTCATCTTTCAAAAGATGGCGTGGTGATGGTCTTCCATGATGAGGATTTGGAAAGAACAACCGGAGAGACCGGTCTGCTCAAGGATCACACCTATTCAATATTGCGCGGATTGGATGCCTCGGGTTCATATAAAGGGAAATTCGGCAGAAATCAAATCCCAACTTTAGCTGAATACATGGAATTGATTCAAGATGAGGATATTATTACTTTTCTTGAATTAAAAAACAGTATGATCGTTTACCCAACTTTGGAAGAAAAGGTTGCTGAGTGTATTTACAAGTTTGGGCAGCAAAAAAAGACGGTCATCTTTTCTGCTAATCATCCATCTGTGAAGTATTTTGGGCAAATCGCGCCGGATGTGCGCCTGCTTTTCCCCTTTGATAATTGGATATTTGGTTACGGCGCTTATTGTAAAGAACATGGCATATCATTATGCATGCCGTATTTTCGCGCGTTAACATCCGATGTTATCGCGGAAATCAAGGAACACGGAGTAGCGATTTATCCCTGGATTATTGATGAAGTGGATGATATGCAGAATTTGATTAAGCTGGGTGTGGACGGCATATTAACCAACAGACCGGATCTGCTAAATCCACTCCTTCTAAATCAAACCAAGGTGTGAACGAATAGGATCTCCCATGGCTTCTGATTGCCATAGTCATTATAAAAACTTAAGATTCTTAGTTAAAATATTTGAAAGTATGAAATTAAGATACTCCTGTTCAAAAGGAGTATTCTGATGCTTATTAACCCAAAGGTGGGAAATAGTGAAAATGGAGTATTGAGCTTGTGCTGTTTCAAAAAACCAGGTGAAATGACAATTGTTGGTTAAAGTCTAGTTTTCTCTTGTATTTGTTTATGTCGGTCTTTTATACTCAAATATTATTGAATTTTGGCAGAATACGTGGTTTCAGAATATTAAGTAAATAAAATGAAAATCGTAAGTCAATATTTTCGATACCGTTTCCTTCTACTCAACCTGATTTTTGGAGTGTATTTAATTTGGCTGCAACCAGTCGTTTTAGAACGGCTTGATGTAGCAGTAAATCGGGATATTCCAGATTACTACCTGGGTGGACTTTTACTGGGCATTCAATTAATTGAGATCATTGGATTGATGATAAAAAGAC
>CAZRKL010000065.1:0-13455 GCA_964600595.1 uncultured Leptolinea sp. | reverse complement strand
CTTCAGCGCTCATGCCTGCCGGTACCCATCCGGTGTGGATGTCTCATGGTGATCGGATTGAATCCATACCTGCGGATTTTATTCCACTGGCTTCCTCGCCCAACAGCCCGTACGCCGCGATCGCTCACCTGGAAAAACAGATCTACGGGCTGCAATTTCATCCTGAAGTTCGCCACACCCCCATGGGAAGGGATCTGCTGCGCCGATTTGTGATAGATATCTGCGCGGCTCCCGCCACCTGGACAGCCGAATCAATCATTTCTGATGCGGTGGATAAGATCCGCGCCCAGGTGGGGTCAGCCAGGGTGCTTTCCGCGGTCAGCGGTGGTGTAGATTCGAGTGTGGCTACAGCTTTGGTCCATCGGGCGGTTGGGGATCAACTTTCCGCGGTTTTTGTGGATACCGGATTACTGCGCCTGCATGAACGGGAACAGGTTGAAACCGCATTTACCGGACACCATTCCATGCAACTCTCCACAGTGGATGCACGTACACATTATATGGAGGCGCTGAAAGGCGTCACGGAACCGGAGAAAAAAAGAAAGATCATCGGCGAGTTGTTTATCCGTCTCTTTGAAGCGGAAGCCCGAAGGTTGGATAACCCGCCCTTCCTGGTGCAGGGAACAATTTATCCGGATGTGGTCGAATCCAGCGCCCCCGATCGCAGCAAAGGCGACACGATTAAAACACATCACAATGTGGGTGGTCTGCCTGAAGACCTGCAATTCAAGCTTGTTGAGCCGCTGCGTTACCTTTTTAAAGATGAAGTACGCCGGGTGGGTGAAGCCCTGGGGTTGCCCCGCGAGCTGGTTTGGCGGCAGCCCTTCCCGGGTCCGGGTCTGGCAGTCCGCTGCCTGGGTGAAGTCACCCCTGAAAGGGTGGAAAAGCTTCGCCAGGCAGATGCCATCTTCACCGGCGAACTTGCCCGGGCAGGCTTGCTTCATCTCGATGAGAGCAGCGGAGAAGGTTCTTCACAGGCATTCGCGGTGCTGCTGCCGGTAAAATCGGTGGGTGTGATGGGAGATTATCGCACCTACCAGGAAGCAATCGCTTTACGGGCAGTCACCACCGAAGATTTTATGACCGCTGGATGGTCTCGCCTGCCATACGACCTGCTGGCAAAAGTGTCCAGCCGGATTGTAAACGAAGTGAGCGGAGTGAATCGGGTAGTGTACGATATCACCACCAAACCGCCCGCAACTATTGAATGGGAGTAACAGGAGGAAAACATGGATTTTGGTGAAATTCTAAGCAAGGCATGGAAAACAATCTGGAAGCACAAAGTGCTCTGGATCTTTGGCATTTTCGCCAGCCTCGGCAGCGGTGGCGGTGGAGGTGGTGGAGGTGGTGGTGGATCAAACTACCAGGGGAATGGCAATTTTTCACAGGGCAATGGAGACTGGGATTTCAACGGATTCCCGCCTGAACTGCAATCGTTCTTTGAACAATTTGCTGATACTGTCACAAACATCCCGTGGTATGTGTGGGTGCTGGTTGGCCTGGGCTTTTTGCTTCTCTTCATCGCCCTGATTGTTATTTCCACAATCGGCAAGATCGGGCTCATTCAGGGTACTCGCCTGACAGATGCGAGCGATGAAAAACTCAGTTTTGGTCCGCTCTTTTCTCAATCGCTGCGGTATTTTTGGCGGGTGTTCTTATTCAGTCTGATAACCGGGCTTGCCATCTTCATTGTAATGATGATCATTATGATTCCGATGGTCTTGCTGGGTGTCCTGACCCTGGGTATTGGCATGCTCTGTATCGTGCCGTTAATCTGCCTGCTCATTCCAGCGATGTGGATCGTGGGCATCATTCTGGAACAGGGTACCATCGCTATTGTCGTAGAAGACATTGGGGTCTTCGATGGTTTGAAACGTGGTTGGCAGGTACTTAAAGGTAACTTCTGGAACCTGTTACTCATGGGTGTCATACTGGGTATTGGAAGCGGGATTGTCGGCCTCATCATTGCGCTGCCCTTCCTGCTGGTCTTCCTGCCTCCATTAATTGCGGTGATCTCAAGCGGTGGCCTGGAAAACTGGAGTGCAATCAGCTCTTCTCTGCTCGTTTCGCTTGGGTTGTGCTGTCTGATCTACCCCGTGGTTCTGCTGTTGGGTGGCATACTGACCGCGTATGTTCAGTCTGCCTGGACGCTCACCTACTTGCGTATCTCAAAACGCTCAGACATTTCTAATTTACCGGAGCCGCAGCCAGTTCTGGAAACGTTATAATCAAGGCATGAAAAAGCTGGCTTGGCTAGCCATTCTGTTCAGCCTGATATTCCCCTGGAATGCTTTCGCTCAGGGCGAATATCAGGCTGTAATTTTTTCTCCGCGCCTGCAGGAGTTTCCACGAATATCCACATTTTTAGATATACATACCAGCGATGGGGCGTTTGTGCATGGGCTGGATCCTGATCTCGTGTTCATGCTTGAAGACGGCAAGAGCGTTCCTGTGGATGAACTGCAGGAGCTTCGCTTGGGTGTGCAGATATCTGTAGTCATCAACGCTTCCCCGGCATTTGAACTGCGTAACACCCGCGGCCAGACTCGCTATGATTACATCAAGCAATATATTGATACCTGGGCATTGAGCCAGCGCGACATCAGCACCGATGACCTCAACCTGTTCACCAACAGCCCGATAAACCAGCTTCATCTTTCAGACAGCCTGGCGTTCCAGGCAGCGTTTGCCTCTTACCAGCCAGACCTGAAACAGTCAGCGCCGTCCCTTGAACCGTTGAGCACGGCTATCCAGACAGCCATGGAATATCAACCTGAACAACCGGTGGAGAAAGCGATACTGTACTTTGCTCCCCTTCCCGGTCAAGAGATGACTGACACCATTCGGCTGGATCTGATTTCGCGCGCCAAACAGGCGCGTGCGCGTATATTTGTCTGGATGGTCGCATCGCAATTTCAGTTTGACTCACCCGAAGCGGCTCACCTGCGTTCGCTTGCAAATGACACCGGGGGTCAGTTTTTCGCCTTCTCGGGTTACGAACCCTTCTCTGAAGCCCAGAAGTTAATTGACCCCCTGCGCTTTATTTACCAGATCAGTTACACATCCCTTGTCCGCGATAGCGGCACCCATAAGCTGGCGACCCGCATTGACCTGCAGGAGAGCACCATCACTGCCCTGCCGATTTCTTTTAATATCAATTTGCAGCCTTCCAACCCCATCTTCGTGGGATTGCCCACATCCATCCATCGATCTGCTCCTGAAGACAGCAAGAATCCTATTCAAGATCTTGCCCCTGCTGCGCACACCATTGAATTTCTACTGGAGTTTCCAGATGGGTATGCTCGGGAGATTTCAAAAGCGCGTCTCATGGTGGATGGAACGATCATGGCCGAAAATTCCACCCCGCCTTTAAATCGCTTTGTCTGGGATCTCACGCCATATACTTCCAGCGCGGTGCATGAATTACAGGTCATTGTGGAAGACGCTCTGGGTTTCACTTCGTCCAGTTCGGTGCTGGTGACCCAGGTAAATGTTACCCTTGAAGATCAGAACCCCTGGATGAAGTTCCTCACATCTGGAGGTGTTTATGCGCTTCTGGCTTTTTTCTTTATTCTGGGATTGCTGGCTGCGAAAGGGTTTGATAACTGGCGTCAGTTTGGCGCGTTGATCCGGCCGAAGGATTACAGACCAGCGGCGCAGTCTGTGGTTGGTATTCCATCGAACCAGGTGGATATGAATTTCTCCAGCGAGCCTGTGGCTAAATCGGAATTTTTCACCGCCTCATTAATATTGCTAAACAATGAAATGCAACCATTGGGCGATCCATCCATCCATTTGGAGGATGATCCCGTATCCTGGGGCAGGGATCAGGATAGGGTATCCATCTGGATGGATGATGATACCCTCAATGACTATCACTGTGATATTACCCGCACCGAAGATGGCGACTACCTTTTGAAAGATCACAAAACGATTGCCGGAACCTGGGTTAATTACGCCCCAGTGCCTGAAAATGGTCACCGCCTGGAGCATGGAGATGTTATCCAGGTGGGTGATCTGACCTACCGTTATGTAGAAAACCCGCCACGCAAGCAGGCTGTTGTGGAAGTTAAGCCTTATAATAGCAATCAATGATCAAAACCGAAGTAAAGCATGTACAGGTTGGCGCGATGAGCCATCCCGGCATGACAGGAAAGAATAATGAAGACCGGTACGCGATTAATGGGTACCGGTTATCTTCATCCAATCCCACACCGGTTACCTTTGCAGTTGTTTGTGATGGTATTGGGGGGAACAAGTCCGGTGAACTGGCAGCAGATCTGGCTATCGAGAAGGTGTTGAACACGGTGGGAAGCAGCTTCGGAGACCTGCCGCTGAAAACCATGCTGCTGGCATTGCAATCAGCCAATGAAGCGATATATTCCACGGCGCAGCAGGCGGAGAGTTACCGCGGTATGGGCGCCACAATTGCCATGGTGTGGATGGAATCAAACCGGCTTTTTACTACCACCATTGGCGATACACGGATCTATCTGATCAGAGATAAAGGCATCCGTCAGGTGAGCACAGATCATACCTGGGTGCAAGAAGCTCTGGCAAACGGCAAGATCAGCCGGGATGAAGCTGAAAACCACCCCAATGCCCATGTCATTCGCCGCTATCTTGGCGCGCCCATGGTTCCGGCGGCTGACCAGCGTCTGAATTTACGAAAAGGCGAAAGTGACGCAGACGCGCTTGCCAATCAGGGTGTGGAACTCTGGGCGGGTGATATTGTTCTGGTATGCACCGATGGGTTAACCGATCATGTCGCTGATAGGGAAATTGTGGAAGTACTAACCCAGCAGCGTCGCAAGCCGCAGCCAACGGTGGATGCGCTGGTAAAGTTGGCATGTGATCGGGGCGGCAAGGATAATATCACCGTGGTGATGTTGCAAATCCCTGAAAATAAAAATCCATTGATTAAACTGTTCGATAAGCTGAAATAGCCAGGTAAAAAAACAAACACCTCTCCTTTAAAGAGAGGTGTTTTCGTCTGTCTAAAGTGGATACGGCTATTTCATCTCTTGTCGACCAGAGAGTGCCCTGAGCAGCGTGTTTTGATCTGCGTATTCAAGCTCACCTCCAACAGGCAGACCGCGTGCCAGGCGGGTAACCTGTACCCCAAGCGGTGTGATCAATTTTTGGATATATTGCGCAGTGGCATCCCCTTCGAGGCTGGGATTGGTTGCCAGAATTACCTCCCGGATATCACCAGCCTTGATCCGCTCTACCAGGGCGTGGATCATCAGGTCGTCGGGTCCGATACCTTCAATTGGAGAAAGCACTCCCTGCAGCACATGGTACTTGCCGTAAAATGCCTGCGTCTTCTCTATCACCAGCACATCCAGCGGTTTTTCAACCACACAGATAATACTTCCATCCCGTTTAAGGCTGGAGCAGATATCACACTTCTCCTGTCCTGCCAGCGTGATGTTGTAGCAGGTTTTACAGAAGGCTATCCCAGTTTTTAATCCAGTCAGGGCAGCGGATAGGTTCGCAGATACTTCCTCCGGCGCGTTAAGCAAATAAAATGCCAGCCGCGACGCAGTCTTGGGACCGACACCGGGAAGCCGGGAAAATGAATCGATCAGGTTTTGGATCGGCAAGGGCGTTTCAGCCATTTGTTAAAAACCCATACCACTTAGTCCGCCAGCGAGCGGACCCATCCGCTCTGCAGCCAGCTCGCGGCTTTGATCCAACGCGGCGTTCACCCCGCTCAGAATAAGATCCTGGAGCATTTCTGCATCGGCGTCTTTGAGCATTTCAGGGTCAATAATTATTTCCCTGCAGTGCTGGTCGCCGGTCATGGTTACTTTCACCGCACCACCACCTACAGATGCTGTCACCGTTTCTTGTGTTAATGCTTCCTGAGCGGCTGCCATTTGTTCCTGCAGTTTCTTGATTTGCTGCATCATGCCGCCACCACCCATACCGCCGCCGCCCATCGGGCGATTAAATCCTTTTGCCATAATTATCTCCTTATCAATAAATATTACGGATCATCTAGTTCTTTTCTGTTTGATCAAGATCCTTAATGTCAACCACTTTGCCACCCAGGTCGCGCAGTGCCGAATGTACGAGAGATTCGGATTCTTCATCATCCGCCAGAGTGGGCGAAACTGGTCGGTTCGCCAGTACGACACAGCGCACCTGAACCGCGGATCCCGCAATCTGTTGAATTGCCTTGCGGGTATAGTCAAGGTGAGAGTTGGATTCCATCTTGGTTTTCAGAAGGTCGCTGGCAAATGAAAGCACCAGCACACCGTCCTGGATTCCCTGCAAATGGCAGGAGTTTAGTAACGCCTGGGTGCCGGGGCTCATTTTTCGAACAGCTTCCTGCACCTTTTTCCAATTCTGCTGAATGACCGAATATTCTGACCCTTTGTCAGGCTCTGGTGGGGAGGTTTGCTGGATGGCTGGCGCAGTCTCCGGCGGTTTTTTTACTTCTTTTTGAGCCGGTTTTGTTTCGGCTTCTGCTGTTGTCCTGACAGGAGGAATTTCTACATTTTCTTTGTTTGGCTGCTGCGTTCTCGCGGATGCCGCCGGTTTGATTACAGGTTTGCTTTCTTCTATATCGATGGAACGCACCAGTGCGAGCTCAAGCGCAAGACCAGGCTGCCAGCTGTTGGAACGGTTATCTCCTGCCGCCTGGCTGAACTGCCGGATGGCGTGCAGCAGTTCATGGGTGCTGAAATGTTCTACCTGGCGGCTCATCTGCTGGCGGGTTTCTTCAGTGGTATCCACCAGCGCGCTGTTACCCACTTTGACCAGCATCAGGTTGCGCAGGTAATCCACCATCTGACGGGCGAACTGGTGCGAGTCTGTGCCGCTGTCGAGGGTCTGCTGTATTTCATTCAACCCTGCTGACAGATCTTTCTCGTGAATGCAGCCAGCCAGCTTGATTACATGCTGACTCGCCGCGGTGCCCAGCACACTTTCAGCTAATTTCAATGTCACCTTTTGATTGGTGGATGCGAGCTGGTCGAGCAGTGAAATACCATCCCTGAGGCTCCCGGTCGCCTGCCGGGCGACCAGTGTGTATACTTCGGGCTGGATATCAAATTTTTCCTCTTCCGCCTTCTTTTGCAGTAATTCCGAGATGACCGGCACTGAAAGACGCCGGAACTCATGCCGCTGGCAACGGGATAGCACCGTGGCAGGTATTTTGTGGATCTCAGTGGTAGCTAGGATGAATATGGCGTGCGCCGGAGGCTCTTCGAGGGTTTTCAGCAGGGCGTTGAAAGCTGCCTGTGAAAGCATGTGTACTTCGTCGATAATATAAACTTTATACTTTCCGCTGTTGGGCGAAAAGTTGATTTTGTCCCGCAGATCGCGCACATCTTCAACGCTGGTGTTGGACGCGGCGTCTATTTCAATTAAATCAAGAAAGCTGCTTTCATTCACTGCCTGGCAGTGATCACAGGCGTCGCAAGGACGTTCTACGCCTTCTGGGGCAAGGCAATTGACGGCTTTTGCCAGCAGACGGGCGGTGGTGGTTTTCCCTGTGCCGCGCGGACCAGAAAACAGGTAGGCATGTCCCACCCGGTTGGTGGCGATGGCATTCTTCAGGGTTTGAACAATATGTTCCTGTCCGACCACCTCATCCCAGGTTCTTGGGCGCCATTTTCGATATAAAGCTTGTGTCATAATCCTTCCAATCAGGGGATCTGGTATGTTGCCTGGATATTGCCTAGCGAATCAATCAGGGTCACCGTCTCGCCTTCCTGCCATACAGCTTCGCTCTGATTCCAGAACAGGTCTATCACGGTGTTCACGCCTGCAGCGCTGTGAATGAACACGCCGCCGCCTTCATAAAGGGTAAGAGATGGGAATGTGTAAGAGTTCCCGTCTGCATCCTGAAGTTTCCAATTGGTTAGCGGTAATTCACCACTCCCCTTCCGTTTTAAGATAACCACTTCGCTGGCGATCGATCCGGGAGCAATGACATTCTCAATTTCGATCAGCCCCGTGGGTATTTCTTTTACAGCGGTGGGCAGAATGGGCGTGGGCGCCGCTGGGGTGGTGCCTGTAACCACGGCAGCCGGGGCAGTGCTTTCACACTTTTGCGTTTGCAGAAACGCGGGACGGTTCTCCGGGTCCCAGATCCACAGTACTGCTATGATGGCGCAAGCCGAGACAACGATATTGAGCAATAAAAACGTCAGAATTCTTTTGGATTGGTTCATCGTTCTCTCCTGTCGCGGACGGGCGATACCTCTATTTTAATCCATCCTGTGTTATATTGATGCCAGAACCAGGAGGGAAAATGCGCTGGATAATCGATGGGCATAATCTCATCCCAAAAGTACCTGGAATGCACCTGAGTGATCTGGATGATGAACAGGCGTTGATTGCCTGGCTGCAGGAAGCAGCCCGGTTGATGCAGGATTCCATCGATGTGTATTTTGACCAGGCGCCGCCGGGCTACCCGGTACGCAGAGCGTACGGCAGGGTAACCGCGTATTTCATTCGCAAAGGAACCACCGTAGATCAGGCGATCTGGACCCGACTTGAAAAAGATGGTGTCCGCTCAAAGGAGTACAGTGTGGTAAGCTCCGATCTGCTGGTACAGCGTGGTGCGCTGAAAATGCGAGCCCGCGCTATCCGCTCTGAAGAATTTGCCGCCCTGGTTTCCGAAAAACTGGCAGCCCAACAAGTGAGACCCCGAACTGATCCTCTGATAGATGAAACTGAGCTTGAAGAATGGCTGCGGCTGTTTGGGGAACAACCGCATAAAAAATAAATAAAACATTATACGAAAGCTACTTTTTGGATAGAAAAGGTATAGAATATAGCTAAGACACCAAAAATAATATTGGTACAGGTGTCTATCGTCTGGAACAATTTCATAACAGCTCGTCCCCCCCGTGCTGTATGAAGTTTCAGATGGTAACTCTCCCTATATAGGTCACCAGGTGTACCCCCCATACCTGGTGACCTGCATTTAATGGCAATTTATTGCGCTGAGATATACCCCATGGGGGCGCGGCTGATCTTCTCCACCGGCAAGACATCCACTAATTCGTAATTCCGGCTGCCCAATCCGAGTTTCTCCCCATACTCTACAACCTTATACGGATTCTTATACTTGCCATGAATCCACGAGAAGGGATGCCCTTCACGGGTTACCACTTCCATCGAGGTTGGGACAGCGTCTTCATAGAGCGGAGAATTGGCGGTCAGGTCCAGCACAGCCTGGTCAACGGCGACAATATCATCTGAACCGAAGATTCCCACATCTGGCATGATGGGCATGCTGGTGAACCCGAAACAGTCGCAGACCGGGGTCATGTGGGTGGCAAGGTTCAAAAAGGTGCTCTTGCCCGGTTCGAAAGTTGAGAGGGTGATGGATGCAGAGATGGCGCAGGCTTCCTGAAAGGCTTCGAAGTTGACCGGATCGATCTTTAAACTGCCGGGAGGTGCCACTTCCAGGCATCTGCCGCACTGGTTGCATTGTTCCATATGCAAATGCAACTCACCCGGGTGGTGTTTGTCTTCCACTACAGCGCCGTGCGGACAGACTTCGACGATCTTTTTGAGTATGGCAGGATCAGCGATTTTGTCTTTGAAAAAATACGGGTCGAAGTGACAGGTATCGTGCATGGCAGAGCGGGTTTCTCCCACCATGCAGCCGAGAGCGATATTCTTGAACGCGGCGCCAAATCCACAGCTTGGATGGCCTTTTACATGCGAGAAATCTACCAGAAAGGATGCATCCCGAACTAATCCGGCAAGCTTCCAGGTTTTAATATTCTTGAATGGATGTTCATACGCATAAAAATATTGATCATTTATGGATGCCGCGGGGTAGATCGGGCAGCCAACAACTTCATGGGTGTATCCGCGTGTTTCGGCACCCTCAACATCCCAGGTCACGTCTGCGATAAAGGGTTTTCCGCCGCCTTCTTTTATGGCTTTCACCAGTTTTCCGACAAACAGGGGATGGATGGTCGAGTAACCAATATTGTTACCGGTGTGCATTTTTATCAGCACATTTTCTTTCTTTACCCGTTCGCGCAGGTTTAACTTATCAATAATGAGATCCAGTTTGGCAGGAAGCGTCTCTTTTGCATCCAGCCGCGCCTGGCGAGCTGAACCGTAATATACAATGCTTTTTTTCATTTCTGCTCCAGGGTAGGTATTAAGACATCCAGCTGCCAATTTCCACCCATGCATACTCAAGATGGGCGGCAGCCGACTTGTTTACTTTTTTCTGTACCATCGTGTAGCCTTTCCACATCAATGGCATTCCCCCAAGTTGATCCAGTTTCTTGCCAATTTCACGAGTCCGGCGATGGCGGCAGTGATTATCGTATGAACCCCCCGGGATTTCTGCCAGGTAATCTTCCCGCTTGCCGATCTCAACCAGCTCGCGTAGTAGTTGTTCCGCTTCCAGTTTTTGCTCACGGGTTAAGGATGATGTTGCATCATCCCGCCCAAACAATCCTCGGATAAAATCCATTCTCGACACTCCTTCAGGTCAGGCAGGCATCTCATGTGCCTGCAAATCGGGTTCCTTCTCGTCTGGATGTTCAACTGTTATTCCCAGCATTTGTTTAATTATAGGCAAATATTGCTCAGCCGTCTCTTCCCCTCTGTCGATGATTTCACGGGCTCGCGGGAAACCCATAAGAACCGTGATCTCTTTATCGATGGGCATGCGAATATATACATCTGGAGGATATGTTTTTAGGTTTAACTGGGTGATCCTGGCAGACATAATTGTCTCTGACCACAGCATATCCATGATGTATTCAGAGATGGGCATGGACCACTTTTGTTCCTTGTGTTTGTCTTGCCAGGGTGTCGTCTCGAAAGGATTGATCTGCACATCCACCGCGACTACTTTTTCTGCCCCCAGCTGAAAGGCGAGATCAACAGGCAGATTGTTCACCACGCCGCCATCCACCAGACGGTAGGGTGGAATTACAATAGGCGGAAACACCCCCGGAATGGAGGCAGATGCCAGTACTGCTGGCAGAACCAATCCTTCGGTGAGGGAGATGGAGCGACTCTGCATCAAATCTGTTGCGCAAATTGCCAGCGGAATGCGCAGCTCGTCAAATCGCATTCCCTGGGGGATCATATCAGAAAGGTATTCAGCTACTTTTTGCTGGTTGATCAGCCCTTTAAAGGGGGGAGTCAGATGAACCATGCGCACCAAATTACGGGTGCGCGTGTACTTGATGGCTTCTTCTTCAATATCTTTTCCGCTCATACCTGAGGCATAGGCGGCTGCAATGATAGCGCCCATGCTGGTGCCTGAAAGGTAAGATGGTTTGATCTTTTCGCGGTCCAGCACTTTCAACAGACCGATATGGGCAAAACCTCTGGCGCCACCACCGCTTAATGCCAGACCAAATTTGCGGATATTTTTACTGGTCTTTTTTTTCATAACGGACTCTTTTGGATTTACTAAATCGATTTCTAACATGTTTATACCATAGCTCAGCACTGAAGAACCCGGTTGAAAATCATGCCGGGTAAATATTTTTGGTGGTTCTTACTCTTTATACGAGGAAAGAAGGAACGGGTTGTATCAGGGGATGGCGGTTCCCGATTGCCGGGCAAGGTCGAGCGTTTCCACGGCATGCCGCAGGTGTGGGATCACGATACTACCGCCCACAATTAAGGCGACATTGAATGCCTCATACAACTCCGCGTCTGTCCAGCCGACCTTAACGCACTGTAGAATGTGGTAATCGATACAATCATTGCAGCGCAGCACCATTGATGCGACCAACCCCAACAATTCTTTGGTTTTCTCATCGAGCGCGCCATCCTGATATGCCTGGGTGTCGAGGTTGAAAAATCGTTTAATCCCCAGATGATCAATCTCCAGAATGCGCGCGTTCATTTTTTGCCGGTACTCAATGAAATCTTCCAGTCGGTCGGTCATGCAGTTCCCCTTTAGATAGTTACCATATCAACCGGCAGGTGATCGATGCGGTTGATGTATAATGCGGCTTTCTCATCCGGCAGAAACTCAAAACAGGTGATGCTGGTATTCATCACGTAAAATTCTGTATTTGGCGGGCGAACCTGTCCGAAAACTGCCCACAGGAAATAATTGAAAAATCCAAAATGAGAAAACAGCATAACCCGGTCAGACGGATTGGGATGTTTTTCCAGGAGCCATTCAACCAACCGGCTTGCGCGCTTCTGCCGGTCTTCACGGCTCTCATATGGACGGTTCCACCAGCCGTTGCCATCCAGGCTGTCTGGCAGCACAAGGGATGGAAAACTGGTTTGCAGCTCTTTTCGTGTAGATCCCGGCTGACCGACGGGTTCTCCAGAAATTTCATCATCCAGATAAACCCCGCCCGTTTCATGCAAGTCCACAACACCTTCGAGGGGCAACCCTAAAGTCTGTGCAGTAGGCATGGCTGTTAGAATGGCGCGTTGCATCAGGCTGGTGTAGATACGATCCACGCCAAACTCGTTACGATTACTTTCAATATAATCAGCCAGAACCTGCGCCTGCCGGCGACCCAGGTCAGTCAACCCTGGGTCGGCAGAACGACCAATCCGCGCTCCAGTCTGTAGGAAGAGCGCGTTATTGGCTGATTGCGCGTGCCTGATGAAATACAACAACATAAGCGGTTACTTTCCGTTCTGTTTAATAAGTTCCTGTATTTTCGCGAGCAGGTCTTCATAGGGCTTCAGTTTGGATTGTCTCTCATCATCGAGGCGTTTTTCATTTTCAGCGCGTTCTCTGCCGCCCTGTTTGGAGAAACTCCCGAGACGTGAGGCTGCCCTGCCCATAAATTGCATCTTTTTTGCCTGGAGATCCATAATCAATTCGGTTTCCAGCGCATTAAGTTTTTCAAGGTCTGGCTTTCCAGAAGGATCAGCTAGCAGTTGATCCAGGTCGTACTGGTACTGAGTAGTTGTCTTCATAATTCCTCCATCATTAAAATCGTACCAGTATCATACCCATCTGACAAGGAAAAATACACGAAGTCCTGTCGATTTCATGCAATATGAGAAATTTGTTTAATGGTTACAACCCGGAATCTTCGTAATCGTTGTTCAGCAGCTTTTCAAAAATCTCAGTGTACATTTTTCCCGCGGGCAGAGCGTGAGAGAGGAAGCGGATACGGTCAGCAGATACACACCCACCCGCCAGGCGGTTTCTTAATAGCGCTCCAGTCTGCCCGATGAATGATCCGTTTTCTCCAAACAGAACAATTCGCTCCAACCCACCACAATGAGCTGCCATTGAGCCAATGGATTTGAGTAGTTCGTTGATCCACATCTCACGCGTCAATGCATCATCCAGAATACCTAGAGATGGGGATAAAGCCCTCCACCCGCACTTGGTTGTCAGCAAATCCCGGGCGGCAGATACGCCAATCTTGTTTGCTAACATCATTGCCAGGCTGGGATCAATTCTGCCGCAGGTTTTCTCACCGGGCAGTCCGTCCACCGGGCTGTAACCTGTGCTGGTGGCTG
>CAZRKL010000064.1:1215-13492 GCA_964600595.1 uncultured Leptolinea sp. | reverse complement strand
GCAGCGGGTGGGGGTGTTCGGGCGCCCGGCAGAATATGCCTACCAACTCGCGCCAGACCTGGTGACCGGAGAAAAACTCAGCCAGAAATTTGAAGAGCGCGATATCCCGGGTGTGACGGTGTACGTCATCCCCATCAAGGATGAAGACGGGAAAGGCGCATTTATCATCCTCGATGAGAGCAAGGGATACCAGGGGCTCAGTCCGCTGGATGATAATAATGAAGTTTTCTTCGATCTGCTCAAAGACCTGACCATGAGTAATCGGAATGAAAACCTGAATATTTCACATGTAACGGTTGATTACCGGGACGCAACCGGCAAATCCATGCTCTCTTTCACCGTAGATCAAACTGAAATTGAGAGTTACGTGGATGGTGAAACCACCCGGGATGAATTTTTTGCGGGTGTGCATTTTAATCTACTGGATACGTTGCGCAATTTCGGATTAGAAGAACTCAGTGAGGATATGCTGAAATGAAAAACAGAATAGGTTTTTTTCGTATTGTGCTGATAATTCTAGTCTGCCCATTGATCCTTAGCGGTTGTGGAGATGATGAGTGGGATATTGCTGCGGAATTCTTCGAGGTCTGGGCGGAAGAAAATGGGCTGGTTTCCAATGGAGAGCTGAATGTCGGCGCCGGCGCGGAAAAAATTGCCAAAGACGTTTATGACAACATAACAAACCTTCCGGACAGCAGACAATTGGATGGACTGGATGTGATTGGAACTATTGAGGAAGCGGAGGTGTTATCTAATGAGGCTCTGGAACAACATGATCCAGAAAAAATGAAGGAGGCAATCGCTTTACGCCCGAATGATTGGATTCTCCATGAAAAAGCAGCAGCCATGTATGCAGGTTTTCAAAATTTCAACACTGCTGAAGATGCCATTCTGCAGTCGGATACTTTATTAAAGGAAAGCCTGACTGTTTACGATGACTGTATGGCTGCCCGGCGCACCCAACTTGAAATCCGTTTAGAAAATACATGGAATGAAATAAAAATACAGGAAAAAAACGCGCCTGATGATTTTAAGGCGGAAGGATTACGGGAGACCTATAACGCCACCAGGCAGGAATTGCAGGATATGAATGAATTTGATGGAACTCCATTTTGTGAATAATGCACGACTTTGGAGAATTTCTTCACAATCTGATCAATTTTCTTTTTGAATAATCTTAATCTTTATCATGTCAGGGCGGGGAGGTTTGTTGAGCCTGCGAAATCCATGATAAGGAGTCAATACTTGTCGGGGCAGGGAGAATGTCTCGGCAATATTCCAATTGGTAATTGTAAAAATTTGTTGGGTTTCGAACCAAGCACTCCATCCAACCTCCCCACTGATCTTAGCCAGGGATAGCTGAAAATGGATGTAAAATCGGGGAAAAGATATTATCTCCATACAGGAATTTCGATTTTTGAACCAGCCTGTCCATCAGGCAACAAGACTTTCGCTACCAGGGTATATCGATGATAATTTCGTACGGAACAGATGCACCATGAAGCAAACCATACCTAAGATGATCCAGCTACCTCAGTTACCGCGTTTGGTGCCTTCTGGGCAATTGGAAGAGCTAGAAAACCGAGGAGAGTATAACCTGCTCACCCTTTCCGCCTCCGATCTGGGCGGTACGCAGGCGTACGGGCTGATCTTCGAGCAAATGATCTTCAAACGAGTGAGCTTTACATCGGCAAAATATTCCAAGGCGCTTTTTATGGACTGCCGTTTCGAGGTCTGCGACCTGACGGCGATCGATTGGGAAATATCCCGTCTGAAACGGGTGGAGTTGAACGGATGTCGCCTGATCGGCGCGCAATTGAACGGGGCAATATTCGAGGATGTAGTTTTCAGGGAATGCAAACTTGAGCAAGCCACATTCTCCTCCACCGGCTTCAAATGGACACGCTTTGAGAGCTGCCAGATGAAAGATGTGTCATTTGAGAGCGCCGATCTGCGTGGGGTGGAATTCGTCAATTGCGAGTTGAAGCTAGTGGATTTGCGATTGGCGAAGTTGGACGGGGCGGATCTGCGCGGTTCGCGGTTGGATGGAATCCAAGTCGGCGCGGCCGAATTAATGGGCGCGGTGGTAGATTCATCCCAGGCGATCCAACTTGCCAGTCTGCTGGGTTTGGTTGTAAAAGAGGTTGGGGAAGAGTGACTTGATTGTCTGAGTGGAAATGAAACATAGAATGATAAATTTCCTCCCTTTTCAAGCAAGGAAATTTTATTGTCAGTTAGGGGAGGTTTGTTGAGCCTGCGAAATCCCTGGTAAGGGAAACCCCCGACCTCAACAGTCAGGGGGAAGTAAGTTGTCGGGGCGGGGAGGTTTGTTGAGCCTGCGAAATCCCTGGTAAGGGAAACCCCCTACCTGTATGGTAAGGGGTTATTTTTTTGTCGGGGCGGGGGGATTTGAACCCCCGACCTCACGGTCCCGAACCGTGTGCTCTAGCCGGACTGAGCCACACCCCGAGCGAAGGAGATTATACCCACTGCGGGGTGAATCTGCAAGACAAAGCCGAGTTTTACTGGGAGAGGAACACTTTTTGGGCGGCGTTGACCTGGGCTGTATTGAGCGGCAGCAGGAACTGGAAGTTGCTGCCCTTGCCTTCCACGCTATCCACCCACAGGCGTCCGCCGTGCATCTCGATCATACCCTTGGCAATCGACAGCCCCAATCCCATACCGCCATGCCGGCGGGTGAGGTGCGATTCCACCTGGTAGAAGCGATCAAAAATGCGCTGCTGGTCTTTTTCAGGGATGCCGATGCCGTTGTCAATAACCGATACTTTCACATAGCCGGGGATCTGTTCGGCGGTGACCAAGACCCTGTCGCCGGGGTCGGTGAAGATAAGGGCGTTCTTTACCAGGTTGCCAAGCGCTATGCGGATCTTGTGCGCGTCGCCATCGATGGTCAGGTTGGCTTTGGAGATATCCGCGCGCAGAGAGATGTTATGTTCACGGGCGAGTTCCTGATATGAGCTGACCACATCCTTAATCAGATGGTCGATTGCCACCTGGCGGCGGCGCAGCTTGGCAATGCCGGTATTGAAATGATCCACGTCTGCCAGGTCTTCGATAATGTCTTTCAAGTGGGCTGCGGCGCGGACGATTGTATCGAGCTGGATTTTTACTTCACCGGTGGTCTCCTCCTGCAATAAGGAAGCGTGCCCGAGGATCAACCCGGTGGGGATGCGCAACTCGTGCGAGGAGATGGCGATGAAATCACTCTTCATCCTGTCCAGTTCGAGCAACTGGCGGTAAGCTGCCTGCGATTTATCGAGCAGTTTCTGGTTCTGTATGGCAACAGCAGCCTGAGCAGCCAACGTTTCGAGGGTCGAAACATCTTCTTCGGTGTAGTTCATGTGGTTCAGTTTGTTAACCGCTTCGAGAACACCGACTGTGGCGCCTTTAAACATCATCGGCACCACCACGATATTCTGGGTCTCATACTCAAGTACCCGATCCACTTCTTTAAACAAGCGGGGATCATTCTGCGCATCCTGGATCACAACTGGATGACCATGCATGAAGACCCAACCGGCGATGCTTTTGTCGAGGGGTATGCTGAGGCTGCGAAGTTTTTCAATGCGGTACCAGGGCGCAGCGGTGTAATGCAGATGGTCGCCTTCTTCGCCAATCTCGAGAATGGATGTCTCCTGGCTGAAGGTCAATTCTGATGCGATTTCAATAACTGATTTAAGGTATGGTTCAAGGTCGAGGTTGGCATTCAAATTTCTGCTCACCTCGATCAGGCGCTCCATACGGGTCAATCTATCCACTCTGAAATCGGTCATCATTACCCTTACGAAAGTTCTTACATTCCCACACAGTATTTATAGGGAAAGTTTACAATTATAATTGTCAAATCCAATCAGCGGATATGCCTTATTTTTCTGAAATTTGTCATAAAACAGGTCAACCGCTTTACTGGCTGTTGAAAGCATGCACAATTAACCCAACCTGAATTAAGTGCAAGAATCACACCCGATGAGTTTTTGGTTTGTTAATCTGTTATCATCATCGGTAAAATAAAGGGAAACCTGATAAATATAAGTGGGTTTTTACACCCATTTCACATACATTTGAGAGGTAAAACATCCATGCCTGGTACTACCAAGACTGTTGCAAAAATTTTATTCGTTTTACTTATTTCCAGTTTAATGGCTGGCTGCTCGGGTGGGGTAATTTCAACACCTGAAGCGACCGCGACATCCACGCTGGCTCCGACAGTTGCGCCACCCACAGATACTCCTGAGCCCAGCCCCACGCCAATACCTCCGACCCCGACCCCCATTCGAACGCCTCCGGCGTTACCGGGGATTTACCAAAGCAGCATCCTTAATCCATTTGACACTCCGGTGACCTATGTCGCGGAGACCTGTGAATACTTGAAAAACCGCTGGGATGTCAATAACAGTACACCCGGAACCACTGTCATGGTCATCATGATCCACGGGGTCAATAAGCAGGCTTCACCAGACATGCCATATAACGCGGTCACCCGCGAGGCGATGAAACGCATCTATAAGCATCTGGCTGAGGTGGGATATCAGACCATCACCATGAATGAAATGGCTGATTTCATGGAACGAAACGCGCAGATCCCATACCGGTCAGTTGTTTTCCTGGTGGATGACCGCCATTACGCAGAATACTTCACCGATAACTTCATACCCTATCTGCAAAAGTACGGGTGGAAGACTGTTACAAACGCATGGATCAGCGATGTGAGTCTGAACCCATCGATATATCCCGAATTACAGGATCTGGTGAACCAGGGATACCTGGATATGCAATCACACGGATTTCAGCACAACAACAACATCACCAACGCGTCATCCGAAGATTATATCCACCAGGAGATCTACAAACCAAAAGAGGTGATCTCAGAATATTTCGGGCATGATCCGGTTGCGTTCATCTGGCCGGGCGGCAGCTTTACCAGGCGTGGTATCGAGGTTGCAAGGGAGGCTGGTTACCGCTTAGGTTTCACGGTTAATCCACGAGGTCCGGTGATGTATAACTGGGTACCTCAAGCTGCCCAGATTGACCCCGGGCGACCCTCTTATTTACCAGAGACAGATATGGGCGACCCGTTGATGACGCTTCCGCGCTACTGGAGTACGGATGCCTTATACCGCATTGATGAAGTCATAAATATAGGTGATCAAGCGCGGGCAGAAGCTGCCAAAAATCAGGCGACCGAATTGGAATATTATGATATAGTCTGTAAAGAGCAGTACGGTCCAATTCCGGCAGAAAAGGTAAGTCCCTAGTCAGAGGCGAAGATGAAGAAAGAAGACTGTATTTTTTGCAAAATAATTGAGGGGAAAATTCCCAGTCAGATCGTTTTTCGCGATGAAAAGGTCACCGTTTTTAAAGATATTAATCCACTAGCCCCTATTCATTACCTGATTGCTCCAAATCAACACATTTCCAGCTTGAACGATGTCACAGTGGGAGATGAAAACTCGCTGGGGCATATGTTTACTGTGGCAAAAATGCTTGCTGAAAAAGAAGGCATTCACGAAAGTGGTTTTCGCGTGGTGGTCAATAATGGTCCGGGTGCCGGGCAAACCGTTTTCCATTTGCATATGCACTTGCTGGGGGGAAAACAGCTTTCCAATAAGTTGTGCTGAAAATGAGGCTATTCAGGCACTGGCTTTGGGCTATCGTGGCAGTTTTTCTGGCAGCTCTTGCCTGCCAGAAACAGGCGCCTACTGTGGAACCGTGGAACCCATCGAACCAGGGTTTCATAACGACTCCATGTCCCGAGGGGGTGAACCCGTCAGGCGGCTGCTCGATGGAACCCACCCCAACACCCGCCTGGTACGATCTTCCCACACGCAGCCCTGATCAAGCCATTCAAACACCTACTCCCGATGCGCCGCATATCATTCCCACCATCCGCCTGGACCCGTATGACTATACGGTACAGGAGGGGGAATCGCTGGCGATCATCGGTATGAAATATAATGTCGCCCCCCAGACGATCGCCGAGGCGAACAGCCTGCCAGATCCCAACGCGATCAGTGTCGGTCAGGCACTCGTGATTCCCGCTCCTACTCCATCTGGCAATGCGCCAGCAGAGAAGGTTATCCCGGATTCAGAACTATTCTACAGTCCATCCGCGATCGGGTTTGATGTCGCAGCATTTGTTGAGGGTCAGGATGGTTATCTGAAAACCTTCACCGAAGTGGTGGATGGTGAGATGCTGAATGCGAGCCAGATCATCACGCGGGTTACAATAGAGAATTCTGTCAATCCGCGCATTTTGATCGCCGCACTTGAGTATATAGGTACCTGGGTGACGGATGCAAACCCCGATGATTTGCAGAAGATTTATCCGCTGGGTTTCTATGATGAAAGGCGCACAGGGCTGTACAAGCAATTATCGTGGGCTGCAAACCAATTAAATCGGGGATTCTACCTGCATCAGATTGGTGGACTGCCTGCATTTTTATTACCCGATGGTGAGATGATTCCACTGAACCCAACAGTCAACTCAGGCACAGTCGGGGTTCAGTATCTGGCTTCGCTCATCTTCACTAAATCTGAATGGAATACAGCAGTATCTGAAGATGGAATCATGCAGGTATATGAGGATTTCTTTGGATATCCTTTTGATTTTTCTCTGGATGGACTGGTTCCCGCGGATCTGGCTCAGCCGCTTCTGACTCTGCCATTTGAACCTGAAACGGTCTGGTCGTTTACCGGTGGTCCACACGGCGGTTGGGGAGATGGATCTGCCTGGGCTGCCATTGACTTCGCTCCGCCCGGAGAACCCATGGGATGCACCACAAGTTCCGCCTGGGTAGTTGCTGTTGCTGATGGCGATATTCTCTATGCGGATCAAGGGGTGGTGATACAAGATCTGGATGGGGATGGGTTGATGCAAACCGGCTGGTCGGTATTATACTTGCACGTTGATTCGGAAGACCGTGTGAAAGCTGGCACCCGTGTTCTAAAAGGAGACCGGATTGGGCACCCATCCTGCGAAGGTGGATTGTCGAGCGCGACCCATCTCCATATCGCCCGAAGGTACAACGGCATGTGGATTTCAGCAGACGGCGACCTTCCATTCGAAATGGATGGCTGGGTTTCCAGCGGAACCGGAAGCATGTATGACGGCTTTCTAAAGCGCGGCGGAAGAGTTCTTGAGGCTTATAACGGCATTAGTGATGATAATCAAATTCAAAGATAAACTGAGGGTGGCAGGAACGAAGCAGCGTGTACTCGCTTCGCTTTTGATACCGGTATTCCTGCTATCTGCCTGCACGAATGATTATATAACCCTGGAGCCAATTGGTACTCAGGTAAACCCAACCGTAGAAATCCAACCTACGATTGATCTTGCTTTCGTAACCACCCCGGTTGCGCCAGTTATCGAAGAAACTATCATTGCGGTTGAGCCAACATTAGCACCTACTCCCACTGTACTGGCGGAGGCTGGCATTGGCGGTGGTTCAATGGATACCACTGATACATTGGAAATTGGAAATTCAGCAGACAGCATTCAAGAAATCTCAGAAGATAACACGCCTGGTATTTTTGTGCCTTCCGCAAGTGGATATTCATCCACCGGAATAAAACCGACATTCATTTATCGCACACAGGCAGGGGATACCATCCCGGCATTGGCTGCCCGATTTGGAGTGAATGCAGAAGAAATCGTTCTCTCCTCGCCGGTTTCATCCACCGGGTTCCTTGACCCCAATCTCCTGTTGAATATCCCGCGCAATGATGAGATGGAAACAACCGCGAGCTTGATGCTGCTTCCGGATAGTGAAATTGTCTTTTCTCCCTCTGGTCTGGATTTTGATGTGACTTCATTTGTCGAGAATGCAGGTGGATATCTGAGCGGGTACCGCGAGTATCTGAACAGTGCCGGCTGGCTCGATGGCGCGGGCGTCATTGAAAAAGTGGCAATCGAAAATTCCATGAACCCACGGGTTCTTCTCTCGATCCTTGAATATTACAGCAACTGGGTTTATGGTCAGCCTGTCAATGAACAGGCAAAGACCTATCCACTTGGTCATATTGATGAATCTAAAAAAGGTTTATACAGCCAGCTAACCTGGGCAGTTGGTCAGCTCAGTCAGAGTTATTATGGCTGGCGTGAAGGTATTTTGACAGACATCCCATTAAAAGATGGAACTACCATCCATGGGGCACCTGAGTTAAATGCCGGGACATTTGCCATCCAGTATCTCTTTGCGCTGCTATTTGACCGCGCCACCTGGGAAGCCGCTGTTTACAATCAGGCTGGATTTGCTGCCTTTCATGAGCAAATATTCGGTAACCCATGGATTCGCGCCACAACAGTAGAGCCACTCTTTCCGGCCACACTGACTCAACCAGAATTTATCCTGCCATTTGAAAAGAATGTGGAATGGAGTTTTAGTGGAGGTCCGCATGCCGCATGGGGCGCATCAGGCGCGAGAGCAGCACTGGATTTTGCACCCAGCTCTGCATTTAGCGGCTGCACCGCATCCAATGCCTGGGTTGTTTCCATTGCTTCCGGTATTGTTACCCGGTCCGGAGGCGGTGTCATCGCTCTTGATCTCGATGGGGATGGCAATGAACAAACTGGTTGGGCGATCCTGTACATGCACGTAGGGAATACTGATCGTGTGAAAATTGGTGATTTTCTGGAACAGGGTCAGCGGATTGGTCACCCATCCTGCGAAGGGGGAGTTGCCACTGGCACCCATGTGCATATTGCCCGCAAGTTCAATGGCGAATGGATCCTGGCGGGAGGACCACTACCTTTCGTGATGGACCAATGGGAAGCTCACGCTGCAGCTCAAGCGTATAAAGGAACGCTAATCCGTGACAACCAGGTGGTCACTGCCTGTACTTGCGGAACCCGGGATACGGTCATTGTGCGTAAGGAC
The DNA here is from genome assembly GCA_964600595.1 of uncultured Leptolinea sp. Classification (GTDB taxonomy): domain Bacteria; phylum Chloroflexota; class Anaerolineae; order Anaerolineales; family Anaerolineaceae; genus DAIOEK01. The sequence continues at coordinate 4,595 of CAZRKL010000064.1, read as the reverse complement.
GATTCACCCATTTCTAATGTATCCAGTGTAGAATAGCCCATATTGGTGTGAAATAACCGGTTGCAATCAAAACCGACATAGTTCTCATTTTTCTTATTGAAATGAAGTACAAACTGAAATGATCCTGACGCAAATTAAAAGACGTGCCGGTGCAATCTGCCTGCTTCTGAGTGTGGCAGTCAGTGCGTGTTTGCCAGCTCCACAATTAATTTACCAGGAGATGACACCCACCCTGCAGATGGATGAAGAGATAACGGCTACGCCCATCCCTACCCGTGAAGTGTTTGAACCTGGTCAACTTGTAGATTACACCATCCAGGATGGCGATAATATCTCCGCTCTGGCATCCAGGTTTAATACCAGCGTTGAGGAAATACTTAAAACCAATCCGGGTATTCCTCAGACAACAACTACCCTTCCCCCAGGTATGCCGGTCCAGATTCCAATCTACTACCGCCCTCTATGGGGATCACCATATCAAATCATACCCAATACCCTGTTCGTGAATGGTCCTGCTCAAAGGAATTTTGATGCCGTCTCATTTGTCGAATCTCAACCCGGCTGGTTAAAAAACTACAGTGTTTACGCTTATGGCGACTGGCGCACCGGTGGAGAATTGGTAGATTATATCGGTATGAGCTACAGCGTCAGCCCACGTCTGTTATTAGCCATGCTTGAATATCGCGCTGAGGCGTTAACAAATCCATCCAAACCGGCAAATGTCGACCGCTACCTTTTGGGGTACCGCGGAGAATTCAGCGCCAATTTGTACTATCAGCTTCTGTGGCTGGCAGACACACTCAATAATGGATATTACCAGTGGATTGATGGAAAGCTTCTGTCTCATGATCTGTTGGATGGCAGTCTTGAATTGTTCGACCCATGGCAAAACGCTGCCACTGTAGCTTTGCAGCATTATTATGCAATGGTCCTGTCGGTCGAAGATTACAATCATGCCATTTCAGGTTTGGGACTGGCTAAAACCTATACAGATCTATTCGGTGAGATCTGGTTAACGGAGCATGGCTTGATTCTTCCAGGCAGCCTGGAACAACCCGCAATGACTCTGCCTTTTATGCCCGGTAAACCATGGTCTTTCACTGGAGCTCCACACCCGGTATGGGGGGAAGAACAACCCTGGGCAGCAGTGGATTTTGCACCCCCATCTGATGTAAGTGGATGTTTCCCATCCAGTGAATGGGTTACCGCCGTCGCGGATGGTGTTCTATCGCGAACAGAACCCGGTCTGGCTATTTTAGATCTGGATGGGGATGGTGACGAACGGACTGGTTGGGTAGTCCTCTATTTGCATCTGGCTTTTGAAGAAGCATCCAGACAGGGCAGGGAGGTAAGAGCTGGTGATGTAATCGGCCATCCCTCCTGTGAGCGTGGACGCGCAACAGGAACACATATCCATGTTGGAAGAAAATATAACGGGCAGTGGATACCCGCAGACAGCTATTTGCCGTTTAATATGGAAGGCTGGATTCCCCATTCTTATGGAACCGCCTACAAAGGCACACTAACTCGGCATGAGAAAGTTGTAACGGCAAACGCGAACAGCGAGAGCAAAAGCATCATCATTTCTGAAAGATAACAATTATGGATGAAAAAGAAATCATTCAAAATAGCGAAAATCCTCAGACTGTGATTACACTGGCTAATGATCTCCGCGAAATTGGAATCCAACCCGGGATGGTTCTGTTGGTGCATTCCTCTCTGAGCAAGATTGGCTGGATTTGTGGTGGCGCGGTCGCCGTTGTTCAAGCTTTGATGGACGTATTAACGCCGGAGGGTACGCTTGTCATGCCAACCCATTCGGGAGATCTGACAGATCCATCACGATGGAAGAATCCGCCGGTTCCTGAAAGCTGGTGGCAGATTATCCGGGATCTGACACCCGCTTTTCATCCGGATTACACCCCAACAAGGGGCATGGGGAGAATACCTGAGGTATTCAGGGATATGCCAGGTGTCGTGAGGAGTAATCATCCAACCCTCTCTTTTTCCGCAATTGGCAAGTACACCAAATACATAACGGATAACCATCAGCTTTCCATCTCATTGGGTGAGGGGTCTCCGCTGGCTAGAATTTATGATTTAGATGGATCGGTGCTGCTTCTCGGCGTAGGTTTTGGAAACCATACCAGCTTCCATTTATCAGAGGTTCGTGCAAGGGGTTCTCTTACTTATCAGGAAGGCTCTCCGGTGATTGTAAATGGGATGAGGGAATGGAAGACGTATGAAGAAATCGATTATGATGATGAGCAATTTGAAATGATCGGTGATGACTTTATTAAATCAGGTGAAGTTAAATCGGGCATGATCGGATTATCTACCTCGCACTTATTTCGTCAGAAGTCATCAGTGGATTTTGGAGTAGCCTGGTTGGAAAAATTCAGGGGCATAGCATAACTAAAACCGCCATGAAAACTCATGGCGGTTTATTTGTTGATATTCGGGACCTATTCGTGAGACATATATGCTTCAAGCATAAAGATGTTCTTGTCGCCCACCTGTTTTACTACCCGGAGTAATCCATCCATGTGCGATACTTCTTCAAGCTGTTCGGTAACGAACCAGCCCAAAAATTCCTCAGCCAGATAATCTTTTTCCTTTTTGGCAATATCCATCAGGGCATTGATCTTGCGGGTAACTTCCCACTCCCAATCAAGAGCGTACTGAACTGCTTCAGCGGCAGAAGCAAAAGTCACTTTTCCGGCAGGAATGGCAGGTATGGCAACCTGTCCACCGGTTTCCATGACATACTTGACAAATTTCATGGCATGTTCGCGTTCTTCTTCAGATTGTTTCAGGAACATCGCGGCAGTCTTCCTTAACGGTAAAGCGTCGAAGTAAGCCGCTATCTGGATGTACTGATGTGATGCTTCTAATTCATGCCCGATTTGCGCGTTTATTGCAGATTCTAATTCCTTGCTGATTAACATAATCTCATCCTTTCAATGGTTCACATTGTTTATTTTTAATTATAGCATTCGGGTTATCTGATTCGTACAAAGTTTGTCGTTATTCCTTATACACTGTAATTCATGCATAAAAATCGCTTATAGTAGAATATGTACAATACAAAATCTGGAGCTCTCTATGCCTTTTAATTGTTTAAATAAGAAAACTGATAAACCATTATTGGAAGCAAACAAAGATCTTCTTATAAATCTACCGAAAGACCAGCGGATCATGTTAAATGATTGGTTTGAATCCACGTGGAAAATGCGTGAATCAGAACCAGAACACCATTATTACGCATTTCTACATGCATGGGATATATTATCCATAATGGCTGAAATACTTACTGGATCTGGTGATTCAGACAGTCGCTTTGACACGTTGCTCAATGATGAATACCTGAAAGGCATATT
>CAZRKL010000064.1:0-1115 GCA_964600595.1 uncultured Leptolinea sp. | reverse complement strand
CTCAGGGATGGGCTCATTCAGAATTGAATGTCCGAATAATTTCTGCTGCGTTTCTCTCTTTGATATATTTTTTCAAGGAGGGAAAGCTGTTCTTCGAGAATCCCAGCTTACGGCCAGATATCTTTGAACGGACTCAAGTTCTTTCCAGCCTCTAAGGATTATTGTGACAGGGAAGCCATTATTTGAGCTGATTTACTCTACTGTCCGGATGATACCATCAGGCAGGGTAGCCACTTATGGGCAGATTGCGCAGATCGTTGGTAGTTGTTCTGCACAGATGATTGGCTTTGCACTGGCAGCTTTGCCGGATGGCAGTAATGTGCCATGGCAAAGGGTTGTAAACCGTTTCGGGCGGATCAGTCCGCATGGGTATGGTTTTGGCTCAGTTGTCCAAAGGGATCTGCTTGAAGCGGAGGGGGTTGTTTTCAACCAGGAAAATGAAATCGACCTTGAAAAATATGGCTGGTTTGGGTAACCTGTTTCGACCTAATCTGCGTATGGTTTATGGATATTCTCTGGGGAATCCCCGTTGTTGAAATGCCAGATATAAAGCGATCGAGCCAGCGACGGCTGCATTGAGTGATTCTGTTCTGCCTACCATGCTGAGCCGGATGAGTTGATCGCATGATTTTTTAATGAGCGATCTCATTCCATCTCCCTCACTTCCGACAACCAGCGCAAGACCACCGGTCAGTTTAACCTGTTCTATAGGAACGGATTCTTCTGAACCTTCCAATCCTAGAACCCAAACTCCCATCTGCTGCAATTCATGAATTGCCTGAGCCAGATTCATCATGGCGATGAGCATGTGTTCACTTGCCCCGGCAGATGCTGTCACGACTGCTGGCGTAACACCAACTGTGTGCCGGAATGGAAGTAAGATCCCATGAACCCCGAATGCTTCTGCGCTTCGGATTAGCGTGGCGAGGTTTTGTGGATTTTGTAATGTATCGAGTATGAGGATAAAAGGAGGCTCTTTCCGTTCTGTCGATAGGGAGATCACATCACTCAAATCATGGTAAACATATCCACTGACTTCGAGTGCAATCCCTTGTGTGTTTTCCCCCAGGTTATTAATCTTGTTGCGGGGAACTTTCTCTATGCTGATATTTTTC
>CAZRKL010000063.1:0-13564 GCA_964600595.1 uncultured Leptolinea sp. | reverse complement strand
ATATCCAGCGCGGCGATTCTCGGTGATGGGCAGGTTGCTCTCATTGTTGATGTTCCAGGAATGTATAAATTGGCAGGGCTTCATTAACGAAAAGGATAAGAAATGACAGGTGAACCAACTTATTTCAGCGAAGAATTGCTAAAAGTCCTTCAATCGATTGCAAAAGATGGGCTGGTCTCTGCGGCAAGCGGACTTTCTACCATGGTGGGAGGGCCACTCACTGTAGATAATCCCTGTGTGAAGTTAATGAAAGTCAGGGAAATTCCAAATGCGCTTGGCGGTCCAGAAAATGAAGCGGTTGGGATATACCTGCAAGCTGAGGGTGACCTCTCTGGTCATTTTATGCTTGTTTTCCCGTATGAAAAAGCGCTCGAAATGGTCGATATGCTCATGGAAGTGCCACCGGGATCAACACAACAACTTGGATCACTGGAAAGATCTGCCCTGGCAGAAGTGGGTAACCTGACCGCATCATTTTTTATGAATGCCGTTGCCGCGAGTACTGGCATTTCATCCCGCCCTACTCCTCCGGCTGTCATGGTCGATATGATCGGAGCCATCCTCGATATTATCGTGGCAACTACAGGTGGAATCAGCGAACATGTCATAACTTTTCAAGCAAGTTTTAAATATGCAGAACGGGCTGTGAAAGCCGACTTTTGGGTCATTCCTGATCCCGCAAATCTCGAGAAGTATCTGACACAGAAGAGTGTATGAGTAACACGTTAAGTGTAGGTCTAGGGGAGTTGGTGATCAGTAAGGATCCAGAAGACATTCTGGTTGCCTATGGTCTTGGGTCCTGCGTTGGGATTGGGATGATCTGTCCCAGATTTAAGATAGGAGGACTATTACATGCAGTGCTGCCAGAGAATACTGATGGAGATAAGACCTCAACAAAATTTGTCGATACAGGTATTCCTGTGATGCTCGAGAAAATGAGAGCAGCAGGATCAGATTTACGGAACATAAAAGTTTACATGGCTGGTGGCGCAAACATGTTGATCAACACCACCTTAAGCAAAACCTTCGATATCGGTACACGGAACGCTGCAGCTGCCAAAGCCATGTTCGAAAAACTAAATATCAAGCTTCTAAATGTTGAAGTAGGTGGAAACACCGGACGCACAGTCCGTTTGTATGTTGCTCAAGGAAAAATGACCGTTCGGGTAATCGGCGGCACAGAAAGAGATCTATAAATACCAGAGGAGTCACGATGACAAAAATTTTAATTGTTGATGACGCAGAGTTCCTTCGGGTGAGAATATCTAAGATGCTCACCACCGATGGCTTTGAGGTTGTCGAAGCAGATAATGGTTTGAAAGCCATAGAAGCCTACAAAGCTAATAAACCAGATATGGTGCTGATGGATATAACCATGCCTGAAATGGATGGACTGACAGCGCTGAAAGAACTGAGAAAAATCGATCCCAACGCGAAAGTGGTGATGCTCACTGCGCTCGGTCAGGAGTCTGTTGTTCTTGAAGCGGTGAAATCAGGCGCCAAAGATTTTGTGGTTAAACCTTTTGAGAGAGATCGTGTTCTGAGCGCTATCAATAAATTGCTGGGTTAGGGAGAGTCATCTGTGATGATGAACCGGGGAACATCAACCGAGGAAAAAACCATCCGCGTGCTGGTTGTGGATGATTCTGCCTTCATGCGTTTCACCATCGCCAAGCATCTGGGAGACCACCCCCGGATTACTGTCGTTGGATCAGCCAGAGATGGAAACGAAGCGCTTGAACTCATTCCAAAGTTAAATCCCGATGTAGTTACACTCGATGTGGAAATGCCCCATCTGGACGGATTATCAACCCTGCGGGAAATTATGACCCGCTTCCCCCGTCCGGTGGTCATGTTAAGCAGCCTCACCAATGAAGGTACCGTTGAGACAGTGAAAGCACTTACCCTGGGAGCAGTCGATTTTATCGCCAAACCCAGCAATAAAGCCAATGTACACGCGGTTATCGCCGATGCTGTTGAAAAGATCATTAAGGCTGCATCGACTAAAGTGTACTCACTTACTTCACACCAAAAACGAGCCCCTGTCCCCGCGACGATGCTCCAGCAAGTGAGTAAATCCTCCCGCTCGTTAAATCAGAATGACAAAGTTCTATTCATCGGGTCGTCAACCGGAGGTCCACGAGCGTTGAACACATTGGTGCCCGACCTTCCGGCAGATCTTCCCGCTGCCGTAGTCATCGTTCAGCACATGCCTGTCGGATTTACCCGCTCACTCGCGGACCGTCTGGATTCAATATCAAAAATAAAAGTGAAAGAGGCAGAACCAGGCGACAAACTCGAAGTGGGACGGGCTTTACTTGCACCGGGTGGATTTCATATGGTTTTTGACCGCAATGGACAGGTAACCCTGAACCAAAATCCAACCGTCCATGGAGTCAGACCCGCCATTGATGTAACGATGGCATCCATGGTTCCGTTATATGGAAAATCCATGCTGGGAGTCATCCTCACTGGTATGGGCAGCGATGGTACAACCGGTTGCCAGTTGGTACATGAAGCAGGTGGTTACATCATCGCAGAAGACGAATCAACCTGTATCGTTTGGGGTATGCCCCGCAGTGTATATGAAGCCGGAGTAGCAGATTCAGTACTTCCGTTAACTGAAATCGCTGCAGGAATTCAAAAAAAGCTGGACAGAATCTAATTTTCATTTTTATTGAGAGCAAATTATGGAACAGACTGTTTACGAAAAAATCAAAATACAGGTAAAGAAACTGCTCAATATTGATTTGAATCAATATAAAAGTGAACAGATGCAGCGACGTTTAGATTCCTGGCTGGTACGCTCTGGTATCCCCTCCTGGGATGAATACATCCAAAAGCTTACGTCTGATCAGAAAGAATTATCCAAATTTCGTGATTACCTCACAATAAATGTCTCTGAATTTTTCCGCGATCAAGACCGCTGGTTAACCCTGAGAACCAAAGTTATGCCTCAACTATTAAAAGAGGCAATGAATAAACCGGATTTAGCATCAAAAAACACATTGCGTATATGGAGTGCCGGCTGTTCCAATGGTTCAGAACCTTTTACGCTCTCAATTATGCTGGATGAACTTTCTGCAAATAAAAATCATCATATTCTGGCTACTGATTTAGATCGTTCCATCCTCGCCAAGGCACGCGCGCGGGGACCTTACGCTCCGGATGATATTCGCAATGTGGCAGCAGATCAACGCGCTAAATATTTTGACGCAGGAGGACCGCCCTGGTTCGTGAAAGAAAGCCTTGCAAAGAAAATCACATTCCGCGAACACAATTTATTGATGGATCCTTTTGAAAAGAATTTTGATCTTATCGTTTGCCGTAATGTAATTATCTACTTCACTGTAGAAGCAAAAGATACCCTCTACCGGAAATTTCAAGAATCCCTACGCCCGGGCGGAATTTTATTCCTGGGTGGTACAGAAATTATTCCCCGTCCCTCTGAGATCGGATTTGCCAACCTGGGCGGATCCTTCTATCAAAAAGAGAGCAGGTAAATATGCCCCCCAGCATAGATGAACTGATCAAGCAGGTTGGTGACCTTCCCCCGCTACCCCAGGTAGCGCAGAAGGCTCTCAACCTGATCCGTAATCCAAAATCAAACATGGATGATCTTGCCAATGTGCTGGTGATGGATCAGGGACTTACCAGCACGGTTCTCCGCTGGGTCAATTCATCTTATTACGGGTTGGCCAGTCCGGTATCCACGGTTCAACAAGCTGTTGTGTACCTGGGTCAAAACACCATCCAGAGCCTGGTGCTGGCGGCTTCAGTTTCCACTTTTCTTTACAAACCTGTTCCAGGCTACGAATTAGATAGGGGCGATTTATGGAAACACTCCATCGGCATTGCCACCGGTGCGCAGTGGCTTACTAAAAAGTTTGGTTCAGATATTTCTGAAGAGGCTTATCATGCCGGTTTGCTGTGTGATATTGGCAAGTTGGCGTTTGAAGTGATCCTGCGAAATGTTGATACAAACAAGATTAACTGGCAGGGAAGATCATTTAACGAATTGGAAGTTGAAATTTTCGGGATTGATCATGCTCGCATGGGAGCAGAAATGGCAAAACGCTGGAACCTGCCGGAAGGTTTACAAAGAGCCATTGAATTTCACCATCATCCAGTTTTAGCAGGTGAATATGTATTGCTGGCATCTGCTGTACATCTTGCAGATGCAGCATTAATGATGTTGGGAATCAGCCTGGGTAAAGATGGTTTACGCTATGAACTAGACCCGGTGGCTTTAGCTACCCTGGGAATTAATGAAGATCAATTTACTTCAGCTTTTGATCAAATGTCTCAAGCGATTGAGGCTGCCGAAAAGTTTATTGGTATTGGTGTGTAATGAAATTTCCGAGGAGGAATAACCCATGGATGTGAGATATCTCAACCCATTCCTGGAGGCAGCAGCCCAGGTAATGAAAGCTGAGTTGAAACTGGAGATCAATCGTGGACCAATCACAGTCCACAATGGTGCCCATACCACCGATGATGTCACTGTTCTCATTAATATTGTCGGGCAGATTCAGGGAGTTGTACTACTGGAATTATCCAAAGAGACTGGATTGGCTTTTGTTTCCCGAATGCTGGGACAAGCATTTTCAGATTTTGATAATCTTGCCCAGAGCGGTATTGCAGAATTGGGAAATGTGATTTCTGGAAAAGCCACCGTAGAACTATCCAAAACAGGTGTGGATTCAACCATCTCTCCCCCTACAATGGTCATCGGGAAAAACACCCAGATATCAACGATTGATTTTGGCAGGCTCGTAGTTCCTCTCGAAACAGAACTGGGGTTGCTCACTGTTCACCTGGCTGTGCGCGAGAGCCCTCCAGATCAGCAAGATGTCAGCTTTGTTCCATTAATTCAAAAAGCAGTTGCCGGAAAATAGGCAAAAAGAAACCAGAAAGCGAAGGTACGCATGAATGTAAAATTCCTCAATCCATTTCTTGAAGCGGTCTGCGAAGTTATCAAAGCTGAGACTGGCGGCGAGGCAATCAAGGGCGACCTGACTCTGGATAAGGCTGCCTATGTCACAGATGATGTAACCGTGATCATTGCGCTGGTCGGTTCGGTAGAGGGGATGGTGATGTATAGTCTGGATAATGATACAGCCATCAAAATTGTTTCCATTATGATGGGCGAAAAGCTAGCGGAATTCGATTCACTTGTTCAAAGTGGCGTGGCAGAATTAGGCAACGTCATAACGGGGCGGGCATCCGTTAAACTGAGTCAATCGGGTTACGAATCAACAATCTCACCGCCAACTTTAATCATCGGAAGAGGTTCGCAAATTTCAACTTTGGATTTTCCCCGCCTGGTTGTGCCTTTACAAACGGAGAATGGTTCAATAACGGTGCAACTTGCCCTCAGAGAGGGAATGAATCAGGGGCAAAAAACCGCCCAAATCCCTGTCCCTGCAAAACCATCCTTGTGAATTCTCAAAAGCTCTCCAATTTTTGGGGAGCTTTTATCTTTTACTAATTAATAACGAACCTTTTATGGAGTTTATACGGGCAACAGTGTACGAATAACTATCGAAAAGCAATTCGTGTTTTCGTGCCGCATTAAACCTGCTTGTTCATAGGGAACCAATACTGCCAGAGGTTGAAATATTTGGCGCGTACTTTAACTCCCTTTTTCAGGGGAAGAAATTAGGAATTATTGTTACTGGAGGAAGCTGGAATGAAAAATAGCAATAAGCATGTGTTTTCAATAAATCCAATGGATTGGAATATTCAAAACAAAATCATCAGCATGATGATTGTTGTCCTTATTGTTGCCCTTGGTGTGATGGCAGTTTTGAACTATGTGTCATTATCCAATTCGGCAATAAACAGTACCTCAGACAGTCTGGGAAGTATTGGAAATGAAGCAATTCAGAGAGCAGTTGAGGTGATCAACGGAGATATTAAATCACTTCAGGCGCTTGCTTTGTCACCATCGCTGATTCGCAGTGTCCAACTGGCAAATGGTACATACGAGGGCAAGACCGAATCAGAAATCCAGACCATGATTGCTGATTTAGATAAACAGTGGGTTGATAATGCTCCCGAGATTGAACCACTGGTGCAGGATATGCTCATTAACGCGACAAGCGATGAAGTAAATACATTTATGAAAACTTTCCCGAATGAGGTCGAAGTTTTTATCACCGACAAGTATGGCATGAATATCGGGATGAGTGCTCGGACAGGAGATTACTGGCAGGGGGATGAAGGGTGGTGGCAGAAAGCATTTACGGGTGAAACAAGCTTGAGCGCCATCAGCTTTGATGAGAGTGCCAACACCTATGCGATGAATATTGGCGTCCCTGTGCTCAGTTCAAGAACGCAGGAAATTATTGGGGTTCTCCGGGGAACGGTAAATGTTACAGCAGTATTCAATGAACTGGCAAAAATTGAATATGGCAATACCGGCAGGGCAGCCTTAATGGATAATACCGGCACCATATTGTATTCGCCCAATTCCGCGCAGTTGATGCAGCCAGCGCCAGAAGAGTATTTACTCCTGATTGAGGGAAAAGACAGCGCTACATCTTCCACCTTGAATGATCTGGATGGGCAGCCTGCGGTTATCACCTTTCAAAGAATGGAAGGGGATCTTGCAGATGTTCTCAACTGGGTAATCTTTATTGACCAGGATTTATCAGAAGTTCGCGGCCTGGTTATCCAAACAACCCTACAAAATTCAATTATTGCGCTGATTATTGGCGGCCTTCTGGCACTTATGGGCTTCATTTTGGCACGGTCAATAGCTAAACCCATATTGAAAATTGCCAAGAACGCCAATGAGCTTGCTCTGGGAAATGCATCCTTTTCAAAAGCAGAACAGGCAGAACTGGAGAAAATTGCACATCGTAAAGATGAGCTTGGTATTGTTGGAAGAGCGTTCACCTTAATAATTCAATACTACAAAGAGATGGCGCAAGTTGCCAGGGAGATCGCTGACGGTAACCTTGTTCTGGATATTACTCCAAAATCGTCTGAAGATGAGTTGGGAAACGCGTTCGAGCAAATGATTCACGGTCTGAGAGAGTCAATTGGGAAGGTCAACGAAAGCGTCCGATCACTGGCTGAGGCATCTGAACAACTTTCCATGGTTGCTGATCAGGCGGGCGAAGCCACAGGCCAAATTGCCACAACCATCCAGCAGGTCGCGCATGGAACATCGCAACAATCTGAATCCGTTAATCAAACTGCCGCTTCGGTAGACCAACTCTCGCGCGCGATTGATAGTGTTGCCACTGGCGCCCAGGAACAGGCATCGTCCATCTCTATGACATCATCCATAACTGCAGATATTTCTACGGCAATCTCACAGGTTGCGGGAAATGCCCAAGCGGTCGTGGAGGAATCCAACAACGCGGCAAACGCTGCCAAAGAAGGTACCAAGACGGTGGAAGCAACTCTAACCGGAATGCATGCCATCAAACAAAAAGTAGATATTTCTGCCCAGAAGGTACAGGAGATGGGAAAGCGCTCCAACCAAATTGGCGAAATCGTAACTGCAATTGAAGATATTGCTTCACAAACCAACCTGCTTGCCCTTAATGCTGCAATTGAAGCGGCGCGGGCTGGAGAAGCGGGTAAAGGTTTTGCTGTGGTCGCGGATGAAGTGAGAAAACTTGCTGAACGATCATCCGCTGCAACAAAAGAAATTGGCGACATTATTAAAGGCATTCAAAAGACTGTGGGTGAAGCAGTAATCGCGATGGATGAGGGAGCCAGGGAAGTTGATACCGGGGTAACCAAGGCCAATGATGCCGGGAATGCGCTGGTTGCAATTCTGAACGCTGCAGATGCGGTTTCGCAGCAGGCGATCCAGGCATCTACTGCGGTTGAACAAATGTCAAACTCTGCCAATAAATTGGTAACCGCTGTGGATTCAGTCTCCGCTATTGTCGAAGAAAACACGGCTGCCACTGAAGAAATGGCTGCGTCTTCATCCGAAGTTACCAAAGCTATTGAAAATATCGCATCAGTATCAGAAGAAAATTCGGCTGCAGTAGAAGAAGTGTCTGCTTCTGCCGAAGAAATTGCCGCGCAGGTTCAGCAGGTGAATTCATCTGCCAAAGCGTTGGCTGATCTCGCCAAAGAACTGCAAATCGTGATCAACAAATTCCGGTTGAACAATTAACTCGGAAATTTCAAATTTTATCTAAAAAAGAGGGATATATGACCCAGGAAAAAACAAATCAAAATCAAGCAAAACAAATCTCATTTTTTGGTTCACTCAAAGGGAGACTGCTTCTGCTGTTTCTCGCAGTATCGCTCATACCCTTATTGATCGTCTCGCTGATCAGTTATGTTCGCAGCCAGCAGACTATCCTAAACCAGGTGAATCAGGAATTATCTTCCAACAGTGAACTGCAGGTAACAACCATGCGGCTGTGGCTGGATGAGCGGATAGACAATCTGGTGACACTGGCGGGCACTGCCCGTGTGAGAACCATGGATGCTGCTCAAGTTGTTGATGCTCTTGACCAATATGCGAAGCAATGGACAGCGTTCGACAGTATAGCTTTATACGATCTGAATGGGGAAACAGTGTACCGGACTGACGGCACAAAAATTTCTGTTGCTGACCGCGATTATTTCCTAAATGCTCTCGAGGGAAAGACCTTTATTTCTGATCCTGTAGTCTCTCGTGCCTCAGGAAAAACTGTATTTGTTGTGTCCGCTCCCGTGATAAAAGATGGAAAGGTCGTAGGTGTAGTAGGTGGACCCATTGAAACCAGCCAGTTCCAGTTTGTCTTAAATCGCAATGAAAACTCAGATACAGAATCCTACTTGATTAACAAAGAAGGGTTTTTAACAACCACCTTACGCGGGGTTGATGAACTGCTGGCAACCGGCCAGGTTGAAGCGCGGGCGGAGATGGAATACCAAATGACCCATCCCGCAGCAGTTAACGTAATTGCCGGTGAATCTGGTGTTGCAAAATATAAGAACTACCTTGGAATCAATGTTCTGGCAGGATACCGCCCGATTCCAGGTACCACCTGGGGCATGGTATCAGAAATTCCAGAAAAGATCGTCCTGGCTCCCCTCACACAGCTTCAGTGGTTATACATTCTGGCATTCATCATCGCCGCTGTTGTGGTGACACTTCTTGCGATTTACATCAGCCAGATCATCACCAATCCGATCGTGAAGGTATCTAATCTTTCAAAACTAATATCCAGAGGTGAGATACCTGAAGAAGTTCTGGAAGCAAAGAACAATGACGAGATTGGCGTCCTCATAAACGCGTTCAAAGACATTAACGCATATTTCAATCGGATTGCAGTGACCGCTGGACAATTGGCTGAAGGTGATCTAAGTCAGACATTCCCCAGCAATTCTGAAAAAGATATGGTTGGGAATGCTTTCAATAAGATGATTCTCCAGTTGAGAACCGTAATAAACCAGATAAAAGAGTATTCCACTAACCTGGATGATTCTGCCAAGATGCTTGCAATTTCATCTGATCAGGTCGATGGTGTAACCAACCAAATTTCAGTCACTATTCAGCAGGTTGCCCGAGGAACATCTCAGCAGGCTGAGTCGATTACTCGAACCTCATCCTCTGTAGGCGAAATGACCCGGGCAATCGATGGAGTAGCACAAGGCGCTCAAGAACAGGCAGTCGCAATCACCAAGGCATCCTCAGCGACAAGCGAGCTCACCGGTGCAATCGAACAGGTGGCAAAAAATGCAAATGCTGTTGTAAACGACTCAGTGCAGGCTGCCGAATCTGCTAAGAAGGGAACCACCATCGTCAAAAATACCATGGATGGCATGCAATCCATCCAAAAAGTAGTTGGTGTTTCAGCGCAAAAAGTTCAGGAGATGGGATCCCGTTCTGATCAAATTGGTGAGATTGTAACCACCATTGAAGATATTGCTTCTCAAACAAATTTGCTGGCATTGAATGCAGCTATTGAAGCGGCAAGGGCTGGTGAAGCAGGCAAAGGATTCGCTGTTGTCGCAGATGAAGTAAGGAAACTGGCGGAAAGATCCAGTTTGGCAACCAGAGAAATCGCTGATCTGATCCATGGCATCCAGCAATCCGTAAGCGAAGCAGTGGCTGCAATGAAACAAGGCGCTCAGGAAGTAGATTCTGGCGTATCCCTCGCGGGTCAGGCTGGCGATGCGCTCAAGGAAATTCTGCATACAACAGAGCTGGTGAGAACCCAGGCTGAACAGGCTGTCAAAGCAACCCAGGTGATGGCAGAATCTGCCAGTGATTTGGTTACTTCGGTAGATTCAGTATCAGCAGTAGTGGAAGAAAATACCGCCGCCACAGAACAGATGGCTGCATCCTCTTCTGAAGTGACTCAGGCAATTGAAAACATCGCTGCTGTATCTGAAGAGAACTCCGCTGCGGTTGAACAGGTATCCGCATCCACCGAAGAAATGGCAGCACAAATACAGGAAGTAGCAAAATCTGCCCAGGGATTAGCCCTCCTTGCTCAACAGTTAAATGGCATTATCGTCCAATTCAAACTGGAAAGTAAAGAGTAGGTAAGATTGCTCAGATGCCGGAGATTGTTTCCCGCGAGTTTGATGGTAAAGGCTTAAAGATTCACAGGAAACTAATCAATCCTTTATGCCAGATTTACCTCCGGCTGGCTATAAATAAATTGTAGTAATTTTGTAACTTGCTTGCCCCAACGGGCAGATACTAATGAGCCTAATAAAGGAGTAAACGGATGGAACAACAATTAGTAGTATTTGAACTGGCGAATGAGCATTATGGGTTGGATATCTCGGCAGTTGAGGGAATCATAAAAATGCAGGCAATTACAAAAATGCCGCAAGCTCCTTCTTTTGTGGAAGGGGTAACCAACCTGAGAGGAACTGTAGTTCCGGTTATCGACCTCAGAAAGCGTTTTATGCTGCCAGCAATGGAACATACAAAGGATACTCGTATCGTTGTGGTCTATATGGAAAAAACCAAAATTGGCATGATCGTTGATGGTGTCTCAGAAGTCCTTCGCATTCCTGAAGAGGCAATCGAGCCCACCCCGCCGATGGTATCAACAGTCAATACAGCTTTTATCCGCGGAATTGCAAAGTTGGAAGGTCGTCTGGTTACTTTGCTGGATCTGAGCAAAGTGCTGACGTCTGATGAACAGGTCAGCTTGGGCCGCCTCGCCATATAAGCAAGGTTGGTTTAAAACACCACCAGACTGGATGAAACATACAATTTGTCCAGGAATCTTGGTTGTACAATCAGCCGCGCAATTTGTGCGGCTGGTTGTACAAAGAGAAAAATCCAGATACCGGTAGCGTCAGGTTATACCTAAACATATGCAGCAATAATCCGGTGACGAGGGAATCTATGTCAGTACAAAAGAAAACCCTGCTCGTATTTTTTGGAACAATGGCAACCATTGCCATTTCATTATTTATCTTCACCCAAATCTTTCTTCTAAACAGCCTGGATAAACTAGATCAAGAGGTCATGGCTGAAAAGACCAGAATCCTTAATAACGCAATCCAGGCAACAACAAGTTCATTAATCAACTCTGCCAGCAATTATGCTGTTCAAGGTGAGGTCAGCCAATCCCTCATAAAACCTGACTCTGGATCAGAAGAAAAGAATTTTGAAAATATTAATCTGCGTAACACCCAGGCATCATTTTTAATCTTACTGGATACACAGGGGAATGTTGTTTACGAGAATGCAATTAATCCGGCGACAGGGCAACCGGTTGAATTATCGCCATCGAAAATTGATCTGGCTAAAAATATTGCTGCAAAAAACCTGGCTTCGATATCTGGATATTCTCTCATCGATGAAAATCCCCAGATTTTTGCCAGTCAGGCGATCATGCAATCAGATACGAGCAACAGCGCCGTAGGTTTTTTGGTTTTAGGTAGAGAAATTGATAACTCACTCATAGAGACCTGGGAAGATCAATCGGGGTTAGCAATAGACTTATCGACATACAAGGCAGAAATTCATAATAAGCTTACTTCATCCCAGCCTATCCTTGTTTTTGTAAAAGATAAAGCAACCGTATCTGGACAGATTCTCATACAGGATATCAGTGGAGAGTCCGTTGCAGTTGTTGATGCCTCTTCGCCGAGAATAATCTACCAACAAGGTTTGAAATCCACTTTGATATTTATTGGATTAGTGGTGTTAGTTGGCTGGATTGGCGCATTCCTCGTAGTCATTGTGTACAACCGCATCATTTTCAAACCACTCAAAAAACTGCGTGACCTTGCCAATGTCATTGGATCAGGCGATTTCTCAGTCCGGGTTGAAAACCCCGGGAATGATGAAATTGGGGATGTATACCGATCATTTAATGGGCTCACAGAATATTTAAATAACCTTGCCCAGGTGACAGCAAAAATTGCTGATGGAGAACTATCATCCAGCATTACCCCTCGCTCAGAAAAAGACGTATTAGGGCAGTCAACAGAAAAAATGGTGGGGAATCTTCGAACCACAATCCAAAATTTAATCCAAAACGTTCAAAATCTAAACCAGACATCTGGAATTCTGGTCCAGGCAGCTGAAGACGCCGGTCAGGCGACCAATCAGATTGCGACCACCATTCAGCAGGTAGCCCGTGGCGCTGCCCAGCAATCTGAATCGGTAAATACTACGGCGCATTCCATTGAACAAATGGTGAGGGCTATTGATGGTGTTGCGAAGGGAGCCGAAAGCCAATCCCTTGCGGTTGGTCAGGCATCTCAATTTACCAGTCAACTTTCTGAAATAATAGACACTGTCAGACAATCAGCTGATGAAATGGTAAACCAATCAGAAAATGCCGCTGATACAACCCAGCATGGATCCGAAGTTGTGAAATCCACACTGGAAGGAATGCAGCGCATCAGGGAAAGCGTTGAAGCATCTAATGGAAAAGTGCTGGAGATGGGTACGCGATCAGAAGAAATTGGTAAAATCGTCAACGCGATTGAAGAAATTGCCTCTCAGACAAACCTTCTGGCGTTGAACGCAGCCATTGAAGCTGCCCGCGCAGAAACACAGGCTGAGGAACTTATCGAGCACTTGTTAAATACCATGATGGTATCTCAGACCAGACTGGTGGATACCATCATCAGCTCAGTTAAAGATAGTGAATTGTCAGATGCATTTTTGTTGAATCTCGCCAATTACTGCAAGCTGGATATTGTGCTGGTCACTGATGAAGATGGTGTCATCAAATACTGTAATGATCCAGGCTTGAATGGCTTTAGATTTTCAGAAGATCCTAAGGAACAATCCTTCGCATTTCGTAAGTTATTAACCGAGAAAAATGCTGTCGTAACTCAACCTCCGCAAAAACGTTCTGCAGATGACAAGATTTACAAATTTGTGGGGGTATCCCGCACGAATAAACCAGGAATCATACAGGTTGCCTTCGATGCAGCATCCTTAAAAGCTTTTGAATTACAAATAGGCGGTTTTAGCGTTGTGGCAAATGAAGTTTACCGCCTTGCTGAGAACGCGAAAGGATCTGCTAAAAATATCGAAGCGTTGGTCCGCCAAATAAACAAATCTGTTCATGAGGCGACCAAAGCGATGAAATCCTCAACTGATGAAGTTGAA
>CAZRKL010000062.1:0-13653 GCA_964600595.1 uncultured Leptolinea sp. | reverse complement strand
TTCTCCTGGTGGGCGGGGGTGAAGGGATGGGTCCACTGGAACGAGTTGCGCGGACCATTGACGCGGCTAATTTTCCAGCGCAGATGGCAATCGTATGTGGACGAAACCAAAAGATACTATCCCGCTTGCAGGAACAATCCTGGCAAATGAAGACGCACCTTTATGGATTTGTTAAAAATATGCCTGATTTAATGGCTGCCGCTGATATGCTGGTAACCAAAGCTGGACCAGGGACGATCAGTGAAGCTTTCATTGCCGGATTGCCATTAATCATTTATTCCCGAATGCCCGGGCAGGAAGACGGCAATGTCTTTTACGTTGTTAATCACAAGGCGGGAATTTGGGCTCCACACCCGGAGCGAGTTGTTTCCTGCCTGCGCGAGTGGATTGAGAAACCAGAAACCCGTAAACGCGCAGCGGAAGCCTGCACCAGGCTGGCGAAACCCGACGCATCACGGGATATTGCCAGAATTATTGCAAACAAAGTAGGCATTGAATAACGATGTCCTTTTCTTGCCCGCCCTATTCCCGTAGCGTATAATCTTGCATATGCCAATTCTTGACGAAAACAGCCTGGATTACTTCTCTCACAGCCCCGAGCAAACCCGGCGATTGGGGATGCGGCTGGGTAACCTGCTAAAGCCGGGAGATATTATCTGCCTGACAGGTGATCTGGGTGCGGGGAAGACAACTTTCGTGCAGGGAATAGCCAAAGGATGGGGTTCTCTTGATCCTGTATCAAGCCCAACTTTTGTTCTGGTGAATGTCTATAGGCGACAGGATGGTGTTACATTGTCTCATCTGGATGCGTACCGGTTGAGCGGAGCGACTGAAGCGGAAGATCTTGATTTACAGCCATTGATGGAAAATGGTCCGGTTCTCATTGAATGGGCAGACCGGATCGCAGAAATCCTCCCTGGTGAACGGATCTGGATATCTTTACGCTGGCTGGCAGATGAACAACGTGGAATATTACTAAAAGGCTATGGAAAGCACAGCCAATCCATTATTAAAAGCCTTCAAAAAACTGTGTATGGAGGTGTCTGATGCTTTTGGCTGTTGACTGTTCGACACAGTGGATGGGGTTGGCGTTATTCCAGGGGGAGCAGATCCTCATGGAGCAGGTGTGGCAGACCAGATCTCATCATAGCGTGGAGCTGACACCCGCGCTTGACCAACTCTTTCATAAGACAGGAACATCCCCAAAGGATCTGTCCATTCTGGCTGTCGCTACTGGTCCGGGATCATTTACGAGTCTGCGCATCGGTATGGCAGCAGTCAAAGGTCTTGCGTTAGCTTTGAACCTGCCGGTGATTGGAATTCCTACCCTCGATATACTGGCTGCCGGAGTGCCGGTGCGCGATATGCTCCTGGCAGCAGTGTTACAGGCGGGCAGGGGCAGGCTGGCAGTTGGTTGGTACGAACCCGGAAAAAACTGCTGGGTGTCATTAAATGAAATGGAAGTATTGACACCTGATGAGCTTGAGCAAAAAATTCGAAAAACAACCCTGATATGTGGTGAGCTCACGGTGGAAGAAAGACAGACCCTCGCCCGGCGTTGGAAAAAAGTGGTGCTGGCATCACCGGCGGAGTGTGTTCGTCGACCAGCCTATCTGGCACAACTAGCCTGGGAACGGTGGCAGAACATGGATGTTGACGATGTTGTTTCACTTGCGCCGTCTTATCTGCATTACAAGGAAGCAGTCCCTGGATAATCCTCACCCTTCAGATCATCCGATTACCATCCGTTCGATGTCCATGGACGATGTGCCGGATATTTGCGCGCTCGATCACAGATCTTTTTCTCTCCCCTGGACAGAAAATTCGTTTAAATACGAGATTTCAGAGAATAAGTTAAGCATTCCGCTCGTGGCTGAAATTGATACACCTGCGGGAAAATCAATCATTGGTTTTATCGTAGTCTGGATTATTGTGGATGAAGCGCATATTGGCACCATCGCTGTGGACGAATCATATCAAAATATGGGGATCGCTCAAAAACTGATTGCTGAAGCCTTCAGAAAGGCGAGGCGGTCTGGAACAGTGATTGGGTATCTGGAAGTTCGTGCCGGTAATATGCCAGCCCGCCACCTGTACGAAAAACTCGGATTTGAAGTCGATGGCGTCAGGAAAGGATATTACCAGGATAATCATGAGGATGCTATTCTGATGTCTTTGAGAGATTTATCCCGATACGAATAAATTGCATGGCATCCTGTAAAATAGGGTAGAATCACCCCCGGAGGAATGCTTGGATCCCATTGCTGAATTAACCCAAATTGCCCAGGAAGTACGCGTTTGTACTCAATGCTCCCTGCATCAAACCCGAAAAATGTCCGTTCCGGGTGAGGGTCCTGCCAATGCTCAGGTTCTTTTTATTGGTGAAGGTCCCGGGCACAATGAAAATGAACAGGGACGTCCGTTCGTGGGGGCAGCCGGAAAATTCCTGGATGAGCTTTTGGGAAAAGCGGGGCTTCAACGAAGGCATGTATTCATCTGCAACGTCGTAAAATGTAGACCTCCAAACAATCGAGATCCAGAACCGCAAGAGATTTTCGCATGCGGCAAGTACCTTGACCGGCAAATCGCGGCAATTAATCCCAAAGTCATCGTGACGCTTGGAAGATTTTCTATGAATAAATTTTTCCCAAACGCGCGGATCAGTCAGATTCATGGGAACGCGAGCCGGGTCGACGGGAGATTGGTGGTAGCCATGTATCATCCGGCTGCTGCCCTCCACCAACCAAATCTGCGCCCTGAATTAGAAAAAGATTTTGCCGGTTTGGCAAAGTTGCTGCACCCGGATACATCATCAATTGACGGACGAGATGGAGCCATTGCTATACCTGAACAACCAACCGAGTTGAGACCGGTTGAGAAAGCAACGCCCTCCCTGTTTTCTTTCACAGAGGGAAGAGATCCACAAAAACCAACATCCTCACAAGAGGATGATTCTATAGAGCCAAAACAACTCAACTTGTTTTAGCCAACCCTGGAGGCTGAATGTCTCAATCTGTTCTGGAAAATCTGAAACAAAAAATTACTGATCGCAACGCTGTCGTTGCAGTGATCGGTTTGGGTTATGTCGGTTTACCGCTTGTGGTGGTGTTTGGAAATGCCGGGTATAAGGTTATCGGTATTGATGTGGATCCACGGAAGGTGGAAAAACTTAATCTGGGTGAATCATATATTCAGGATGTCCCGACTGCGGATATTAAACGGCTGGTGGATGCGGGTCTGCTGCATGCGACCACAGATTTCTCTGCGTTGAATAATGCAGAAGCGGTCAGCATCTGTGTGCCCACACCGTTACGCAAAACTGGTGATCCAGACCTCTCCTTCATTGTCAACGCGACGGATGAACTTGCGAAATATGTCCATTCGGGAATGGTTATCATTCTCGAATCCACGACCTATCCGGGTACAACACGTGAGTTAATTCTACCAAGGCTGAGCGACTGCTGCGATTTGAAAGTTGGCGAAGATTTCTTCCTGGCGTTTTCGCCCGAACGGGTTGATCCGGGCAGGCAGGATTGGACAACCTACAATACACCAAAGGTTGTAGGGGGAATCACTCCGGCATGTTGCGATGTAGCTGCCACCTGGTACAGCCAGGCTTTAAAGACCGTTGTTCAAGTCAGCTCAGCAGAAGTGGCAGAGATGACCAAGCTGCTCGAAAACACCTTCAGAATGATTAACATCGGTTTGGTAAATGAACTGGCATTAATGTGCGACCGCCTGGGTGTGGATGTTTGGGAAGTGATCGATGCCGCTTCCACCAAACCCTTTGGTTTTATGCGTTTCACCCCCGGTCCCGGATTGGGCGGTCACTGCATACCTATAGATCCTCTCTATCTTTCCTGGAAGCTGAAAGCGCTGAATTATAATGCCCGGTTTATTGAGCTTGCATCTGAGATCAACACCAATATGCCGCGCTTTGTGGTCCAAAAAACACAGGATGCTCTAAACGACCAGGGTAAAGCGGTGAAAGGCAGCCGCATTCTGGTGCTTGGCGCCGCATACAAACCGGATATTGATGATCTGCGCGAATCTCCCGCCCTGGATGTGATGGGCTTGCTGATCGCTAAAGGAGCGCAAGTTTCTTACCACGATCCATATATCCCGACCATCCGGCACGACGCGCTCAACTTGAAATCAGTTGATGATGTATCTTCAGCGATAAGCGCAGCCGATTGCGTGGTCATCATTACTGACCATCAGACTTATGACTATAAAGAGCTGGTAAAGCAGGCAAAACTGGTGATTGATACCCGTAACGCAACCGGAAAAGTTGGAAAAAATCTCAAAAACGTAGTGAGGTTATAAATGTCCCGTTATCTGGTTACGGGGGCTGCCGGGTTTATTGCTGCCAGGGTTGTAGAACTTCTGCTGGCTGATGGACATGAGGTGATCGGGATCGATAATCTCAACGATGCCTATGATATCCGCATGAAGAACTGGCGTTTGGAACGTCTGCTTTCCTCTCCAAAATTCCAATTTATAAAATCAGATATATCTGACCGCGACCAGCTGGACAGTCTGGTAGACAAAACCCGAAATACCGATGCGCTATTTAATCTGGCTGCGCGGGCTGGGGTACGATCGAGTGTAACCGACCCGTGGGCGTATCAGCAAACCAATGTTATTGGCGCTTTGAACATGCTGGAGGTTTGCAGAAGGAATAAAATTCCAAAGTTTATTCAGGCTTCTTCCTCCAGTGTTTACGGTGAAAATACCCCCATGCCTTTTCGGGAGGATGCGAATACTGACTTCCCCCTCCAGCCGTACGCGGCATCCAAAAAAGCTTCTGAAGTGCTGGCATACACCTACCATTACCTTCATGATATTGATGTAACGATATTCCGCTATTTCACTGTTTATGGACCTGCCGCCCGACCTGATATGGCAATGTTCCGTTTTACACAATGGATCGCTGAAGAAAGACCGGTTCATATGAATGGCGACGGCGAACAAACGCGTGGTTTTACCTATGTGGATGATATTGCACGCGGAACGATCCTTGGCATGAAACCAGTGGGCTATGAAATATTTAACCTCGGGGGACATGAAGTTATTTCAATGAACTCCTTGATCAAGCTTATGGAAGAACAGCTTGGTAAGAAAGCCAATGTCATATACGAACCGCGCCATATGGCAGATGCGCAGGGGAATCAGGCAGCTGTGGATAAAGCAGGAGAAATACTTGGTTGGGAACCGCAGGTTGTGCTTCAGCAGGGTGTCGCAAACCTGGTAAGCTGGTACCTGCATGAACGTTCCTGGACGAGCCAGGTGGTGACTGGATGACCCTGTTCCAACGCTTCCAGGCTTCCTGGGGCAGGGACCGGCTGCTGGGCAGAGTAGTACGTAACTCCGGGTACCTTTTTGCCAGCAATGCAATCAGCGCGATATTGAGTATTTTGACCGCCAACCTGCTGGGGGTTGCACAATTCGGCGCCCTGGGGATGATCATTTCCTTTGTCTCGAACATCAACCGCATCTTAAGCTTCCGGATGGGCGAGCTGGTTGTTCGTTATATGGGAGATTACCTGGCGCAGGGTGAAAAACAAAAGGCTGCAGCAATCGTGAAAGCAGCCGGGCTGGCTGAAGCCATTACATCCATTGTCGCATTCCTTGTCTTACTGATCACCGCTCCATTAGGAGCGAAATACATCATCCACGATTCCTCGGTCTCGGAAATGATCATCGTTTATGGCTTATCCATATTAGGGATGATGCTGGTTGAAACATCCACGGGCGTGCTGCAAGTGGGAGGGAACTTCCGCGGACAATCGGTAATTAACTTGATCCAGGCTCTGGTTACTGCAGCCGGTATCTTATACGCTTATGTTACCCAATCCGGGGTTATGGTGGTCCTTCTTGCCTACCTCTCCGGGAAACTGATTACGGGGATTGGTCCGTTTTTTCTTGCCATCAACCGGATGCAGGAATTATTTGGGAAGAATTGGCTTTCTGCCCCCATGCGCGAGCTGCCATCACCAAAAGAAATCATCAAGTTTGCTGTATCTACCAACATCAGCGGCACAATAAACATGGTGGTAAGAGATAGCGAACTGCTCTGGGTGGGTGGTATCTTCAATGCGCAGGCTGCCGGTTATTACAAGACCGCGTTGGCAGTGATTAATCTGCTCATCATGCCCATTAATCCTTTCATTGCCACAACCTACCCTGAGATTACCAGAACCATATCGCAAAAAATGTGGCCGCAACTCAAGCAGCTTCTGCGCAGGGTGACTGTGATCGCAGCTGGCTGGACGCTGCTGGTCGCCGCAGGATTGTTCCTGTTAGGCGAGTTTCTGCTTTTTACCCCCTGGATACCCTGGAAGGGTTCGCTGGTTTCAATCTACAGACCGGAATACCTGCCCTCCTTGAATTTAATCCTGATCCTTCTGTTTGGTTATGGCGCCGCGAACAGCCTCTACTGGAACCGGTCGCTCTTACTGGCATTTGGTCAGGCAGATACTCCTTTACGAATTGCCTGGTGGGGGATGGTTGCTAAAGTTTTGCTTACCGTTACCGTTGTCCCGCTGTTGGGTTATGAATCTGAGGCTGTACTTCTGTCAATCTACCTGGCTGTCACAGTTGGGATCATGGTTTGGAAGGGATGGTCTCTGATTCGTGCGCAGGAAAGGCAGCCAGTATGAGAATCGCATGCATAAGTACCTCGCAGGTGCCTTCACTGACCGCCAACAGTATTCAGATGATAAAAACCTGTCACGCAATGGCTGCCCTTGGTCACGAAGTGATGCTCTGGATTCCCGGCAATACACCTGAAAAGAGGGATATTGCATCTCATTATGGTTTAAAGATGGAGTTCCCGATTATTTGGGTGCCTGAAAATCGACGTTTCAAAAGATATGATTTTTCCTGGCAGGCAATCTCGTATGCGAGAAAATGGAAGAGTGACCTGATCTATACCTGGGCACCACAAGCTGCCCTGCTATCCAGAATCAGGGCAATACCCACTATTCTCGAGATGCACGACAGGGCAACAGGTGTGCTGGGTCCATGGTTGCTGAAAAGGTATTTGGCATCAGGGAGGCAGAGTGTACTGGTTTGTGTAACCCGGGCACTGCGGAATGCACTGGAAATGCAATTGAACCTGACCATCCCTGACTCACAGGCAGTGATTGCTCCCAACGGAGTGGATATTGACAGGTATGCCAACCTGCCAGCGGCTGAAGAAGCCAGAAAGAAACTGGGGTTGCCAGACCGAACTACCGCATCCTATACCGGGCATTTTTACGCTGGACGCGGATTGGAGATTCTCTATCACCTGGCGGAGTCCTTTCCACAGGTTCAATTTTTGTGGGTGGGTGGGAGAGAAACTGAGCTTGCCAATGTAAGAATTGATCTGGAAAAACGCAGAATAACCAATGTAGTTCTCACGGGTTTTATTGATAACAAGAATCTTTCTCTCTACCAGGCAGCTTCTGAGGTGTTGCTTATGCCCTATGAGCGCAGTATCGCTGGAAGCAGCGGCGGCAACTCGGCAGACATTTGCAGCCCCATGAAAATGTTCGAATATATGGCTGCCGGAAGAGTGATTTTAACCAGTGATCTGCCGGTTATTCGTGAAGTATTGGATGATACCATCGCTGTTTTTTGTCAGCCAGAAGATAAAACTGCATGGCAGGAAGCTTTTGCCCGAATTCTTCGCACGCCTGCTATGAAAAACATGGGAGAATTGGCGCGCACCCGATCTGCCAGTTTCGACATCCTTGCCCGGCAGAGCAAAATCCTGTCGACTATTGCAGGAGCAATTAAATGAAACAGATCCAAACCTGGAAATTGCTAATAAACTGGGTTTTGGTTTCGGTGACCCTGGGAGCAGTAATTACTACTGTGGTTGAAACCAACAATTTCTGGAATGGCATGATTTCCACCACCTTGCTCATTGCAGTATCAATCGGTGTCCTGTACTTTTTACACCGTTATGCGCGAGGAGGCAGGTGCCTCGCCTGGATGATTTTCGCAGCATTTTTCTTGCGGCTGGGGATTGGCATCTGGCTGATGGTAGCACTTCCAGTTCAAGGATATCCCACTGACCAGCAAAAAGCAGGTTATGTATTTTTTGATGCCTATAAACGGGATACCCAGGCATATAACCTGGCAACATCAGAAAAACCCATTATCTCGGCATTTACAAAACGATACGCATCTGACCAATATGGAGGATACCTGGCATTAAGTATGCTGGTTTACAGGTTCCTGTCGCCGGATGCGCATCGTCCAACCCTGATGTTGGTCCTTTCGGCGCTCGCCGGCGCTGCTGCGATACCTTTTTTCTGGCTGCTGGCAAAAAGGTTCCTTTCCCGGTCGATTGTAGTAATTTCCGCCTGGATATTAGTTTTATTCCCGCAAGGTGTTTTAATGGGCGCTTCGCAAATGAGAGAAGCCTGGATCATCCTCTTCATGGTGATCGGTTTCTGGAGTTTTCTGGAGTGGATGTATGATACCCGCAGTCGAAAAATCTGGTTGCTCGTTATCTGTTTAGTTGGTTTACTATTGCTCTCCCCGGGTTTCATTTTCCTGTTGCTGATTCTTATTGGTGGATGGTGGGTGTTGGAGAAACGAAAGAAATCCATCCCACTCTGGGTGGTCATTACCCTGATCGTATTTGTTGTTGTGGGTGTATTGGTTTTCGCTTATGGGCTGTCCCGTCCTGACCAGGCAGGTAAAGATTCACCCATCGAGACAATCATTAACTGGTTCAGAAATGCCATTGCCTGGGATATGCAGCTATCAGCAACAGGTTCTGGGAGGCTTTCCTACCTATTCGAATCCATTCCCGCAGCTTTCCAGTTCCCATTCATCCTCGTGTATGGCATTCTGCAGCCGGTTCTACCAGCTGCGATACTTGATGACGCCCGATGGATCTGGAACCTGATTTCTTCTATTCTTGCTGCGGGCTGGTACTTAATGCTGCCCTTGCTTATCTATGCCGTTTTCGCTGTTCGCGGGGAGAAAGATGAGCGTCTGCGGGCAAAACTTATCTGGATAATAACGCTTTCCTGGCTATGGATTATTATCAGCTCCGCCCGCGCGGGGGGGGACCAATGGGATAATCCGCGGTACAGAGTTGTCATGCTGCCATGGTTGGCGATCATTTGCGCCTGGGCTTGGATGTGGGCAAAAGAGCAGGGCAAATTCTGGCTGAATAGAATTCTTTTGTGCGAAGGCGTCTTTTTGTTGTTTTTTACCCAGTGGTACGCATCTCGCTATCTGCGAATTTTTAGCAGATTGGATTTAAAGGTGATGATCCTTCTCATCTTTGGATTAATGATGGTGATTCTTGCCACCGGATGGTGGATGGAGTATCGCAGGAAGAAACCATCCTTGCCAGAAGCTAATCATATCGATGATTGAACACCCTTCATCCATTCAGAATGTTGTAGAATGGATGAAGCATTTAAATATACAAACTACTGGGGAATCATCGGGTTATGTTATCCACCATTCTATTAGCAATCTGGTTCCTTATGATCCTGTCCGGGGGATATTTGTTAGTTCGCGTCATATTCAATGTATCCCCGGAAGAGGAGTGGATTCTAGGAATTGCAGGCGGAATAAGCGTGAATGTGGTTTTTGCTGCCATTATCACCCAGCTGCTGCCCGCGCCACTTTCTTTTTATCTCTCGGCTGCCCTGGTCTTTCTGTTGGGGATTTTACTAACGAGTTTTCATAAGAAGAGCTTTCAAAACTGGCGTTGGAAGTCGCTCTCAGTTTTCATTCCATTCCTTTTAGTTGTGTGGATTTCATTCAGAATCAGCAGAGGGATGGCAATATTTGATGATTACGCCCATCTCCCCACCACTTCCCTGATGGCACTGGGTCAAGTTCCACCTGTATTTGCTTATGATCCATCAGTCACTTACGCCTATCATTATTTCCTGATGCTCTTTGCAGCCCAGATCATGCGAATTGGCGATGTGCTGCCATGGACAGCTCTGGATGTTAGCCGATCGATATCGTTCGGACTTGCAGTAATTCTGGCAGGTTTTTGGGCATATCGGATGACGCGCAGTAGATGGGCAGCTCTAATTGGTGGATTTTTCATGGCTATGGGCGGTGGCACCCGCTGGCTGAGTTTGTTCCTGCCGCAAAAATTCTTTGGAAAAATATCAGATCAAGTGCTACTGATGGGCTCTGGTGCAACCAGCGGGGCGAATATACTTGAAGCTATTCAATCGAATTGGAAGATTGAGGGTATTGGGAAACTGTATATTCCATTTGGTTTCACGAATGGGATTCTTCAACCTGGCGTCCTGAGTATGCATGGTCCGAACGGATTGATGGGGATGGTTTTATTGTTGTTTATCCTGCTTACCTGGAACCGGTGGAGAGATACCAAAGCTGCCGGACTGACAGCAATTATCCTTTCTGGGATCTCACTTGTGAATGAGAGTGATCTTCTCCTAGTACTGGGGGGATGGGGATTGGTTCTCCTTGCCAGAGTAATCCAGATGAAATCAATCCGCGTTGAAAGAAGATTATGGATATGGGGCGGAATCATTGTTGCAGCGATCATTCTCAGTATTCCCCTGGGCGGTGCGTTTCAGGATATTCTCCTGAAGGGGATAAACCAATCCTCCGCATCCTACCAAACTGTGGGATTTGTGTTAAATCGCAACCCATCCATTGTGTCCGCTCACCTTGGACCGTTATCGCTGCTGAATTCCAGAACTGCCTTGCTCGCTCTATTTGAATTAGGTCCGGTGATTCTGTTGATGCCTCTGTTGGTTTACTTTGGTATCCGGTCATTCCGCGCGCATCGTTGGGTCGATAGCATATTAATATTTGGATTCCTGCTTACCTTGGCTGCGGTGTTTGTTAATTTCGAAGGTTCCACCGGAGTCCGGAATACCTCGCGCTTGTATTCATTTCTAACGATATCTTTCATCTATTTTGTTTCATTAGCCTGGATGTGGTTAAAACAGCGAAGACCTTATTTGCAATACGCGGGGATAATGTTAGGTGCCATGATGTGTGTAAGTGGCTTGGTTGTTTTCGCTTTTCAACTTCCATCCATGATTGCATCAGTGCCATCTTATTACATGAATGAATTGGATGCTCAAATACTGGATAAATACTGGAACACTTTTGATCAGGATGCCATGGTTTTTGACGCGGTTCCATCCCGAGCGGTAACCGTGTTTGGTAGAGCTGTGAACGCGGGGATGACCTGGTATGAGTTCAAACCGGAGTGGAAGGAATTGGTTTCAACTCCTGATCCCCATGCAGTACAGAAGGCTGGTTATCGCTATGTTTACATGGATGAAGAATTCTGGGCAAAAGATCAGGGTGCGATCCAAACGTATTATTCCGACTCATGTGTGAAGCCAATGGAATTCATCAAAGCGTGGCCTGGTTTACAAAGACGTTTGTTTGATATTTCCAAATGCAAATAGGCTATCTGATGGATCACGATTTTTGAAAGTGAAAAATCTTAAATAAATTCAACTTCAGTATTGAATATACAAAAGATGGGAGAATGTCTGAATGAGGGAGGTCATTGTCTTTGAGGAGCAGGTTTCTTCCAAATGGACAACGGTTCTCTTCATGGCGCTAGCGATCCTGTTTGGTGGCGCTGCCTATTTGAAATTTAGCGCAACAGGAGTGAATTTTCTTTTCTGGTTTTTTATTTTTCTTACTGCATTATTCCTTTTTTATACTGTCAATTATTTAACTCTTGAGATCCAAATAACTCCAACGTTCTTGAAGTTAAAGTTTGGTGTTTTTTTATGGCGAATATCCATGGATTATATCGCTGGATGCCGTTTGGATGATATTCATGGGTTGATGAGGTATGGTGGGGGAGGTATCCATTTCATGATGATCCAGGGAAGATATCGCGCTTCCCTTAACTTCCTGGAATATTCCAGAGTGTTATTAACTCTTAAGAACAAGATTGGCCTTGTCCAGGATATCTCATTCTCTACCAGGAGACCGGACGAGATTATTGCAATCATTCAAACCCATATTTCCTAAGCAAATCAGGCAAAAGAAGGAAGTTTATTGTAGGGATCAGATGAATGACTGACAGGAGATTGGGTCTTATAGTAAAATCAACCCAAATTGAAAGAGAAAGTGAATCCGCTTATGGATTTTTCTATTGTTATTCCGGTCTATAACGAAGAACAAAATCTGCCGTTGTTATTTGATGCCATTCATCAATCTGTGGATGGTTTTCAACCTGACGGCAGGTGGGAAATGATTTTTGTTGATGATGGCAGCAAAGACGACAGCATGACCGTGTTGATGGGCTTGTTTGAAAAAGACCCCGATCATGTGCGGGTGGTTCAGTTGCGCCGAAATTTTGGACAGACTGCCGCCATAGCTGCCGGAATCGATCACGCACAGGGGGATGTGATTGTGATGCTGGATGCAGATATGCAGAACGATCCGGTAGATATTCCCATGATGTTGGGAAAAATCAAGGAAGGCTATGATGTGGTCAGTGGCTGGCGAAAAGACCGGCAGGATACCTTTCTGAACCGCACATTGCCATCCCGATTAGCCAACAAACTTATATCTTCAGTGACCGGGGTTCATTTGCATGATTATGGCTGCACACTCAAAGCTTATCGGCGGGAAGTCATTACCGGCTTCAGGCTTTACGGCGAAATGCATCGCTTCATCCCGGTGTACGCGAACCGTTTCGGGGCAAAGATTATTGAGGTGCCAGTTCACCATCATCCACGAAAATTTGGAAAAACCAAATATGGTCTTGAGCGAACATTGAAAGTATTGCTCGATCTGTTTACTGTAAAATTTTTAGTCAGTTATGCTACCAAGCCCATCTATGTGTTTGGTGGGTTTGGTCTTGTGCTCATGGCGATTAGCGCTATTGTTCTGTTGTATTTATTTATTCGCAGGGTTTTCTTTTTAATCGGAGTAACCCAATCGCCGCTATTCTTAATTAGCACTGTGATGGGATTGATGGGTTTCCAATCTCTGCTTCTTGGATTAATATCTGAGTTATTGGTGCGCACGTATCATGAATCACAGGGTAAACCTATTTACAATGTAAAGAATTACTACTCAACCCCTCTCGAGGATAAATAACCAGCTATGCGGGTGCTGGTTCTGGTTCATGAGTACCCTCCCATTGGGGGCGGTGGCGGAAAAGTCGCAGAAGATATTTGCGAGGGATTAGTTTCACGCGGTCATGCAGTTAAGGTGATCACATCTCACCTGAAAGGTCTCACATCTGTGGAAACGCGGAGTGGTGTCGAGATTATCCGCTTGCGATGCGGAAGAAGATACGCTTACAAGGCATCTTTTTCTTCCATGTTCTGGTTCATCATCACAGGCTTTCTCCGTGGATTAAAAGAAATTCGATCATGGAAACCTGACATCGTGCATGTACATTTTGCAGTTCCTGCTGGTGCAATTGGCTATGCCCTCTACAAGATGACCAGAATTGGCTACGTGCTGACCGCCCATCTGGGTGATGTTCCGGGCGGTGTACCCGAAAAGACAGATAGATGGTTCAAACTGGTTAAACCACTTACCCCTCCCATTTGGAAAAATGCCCGGCAAATTATCGCGGTAAGCGAATTCACCCGCAGCCTTGCTCAAAAAATCTATCCCATACCGATGCAGGTCATACCTAACGGAATTACCCTGAAT
>CAZRKL010000061.1:1798-13667 GCA_964600595.1 uncultured Leptolinea sp. | reverse complement strand
ACTACAGGCTGATCAGCTATCTCTTAAGAAATACCTCAGCTTCCTAGACCGAACCCGGAAAATGCTTGAAGGTGGGAGCATCAAACAGACGAATAAGAAGGGCGACGCCGCTGAAACTGTCCAGATGTTGATCAACGCGCAGGAAATGGAACGAAAGCGCTTATCACGACAGATGCACGATGGACCTGCACAGGCTATGTCGAATTTTATTTTGCAGACCGAAATAGCCATGCGCCTATTCGATGTGGATCAAAACAGGGCAAAAGATGAACTAACCAACCTGAAAAATTCAGCTATGATGACCTTTCAGAAAGTCAGAAATTTTATTTTTGAACTTGCACCCATGATGCTCGATGATCTGGGCTTGGTTCCTACAGTAAAGAGATTTGTCGAATCGTATAAAGAGCAAACCGGATTGGATGTTGATTTGGTTATTACAGGCTCCGAAATTCGTCTGGCAAATTATCTCGAAGTGATGATATTCCGTTCTTTACAGGAATTATTGAATAATGCCGCCCGGCACAGCCAGGCTAGCAAGGTAAAAGTAACACTTAATATTGACAACGATACGATCCGGGTAAGTGTGGATGATAATGGAAAAGGGTTCCCCGCAGAGGAAATTGAATCTGATGCAAATTGGGGAATTAAACTGACCCGCGAACGAGTAGAAATGCTGGGCGGGCGCACCGAAATTGATAGTGTACCCGGTCAGGGTACACGTATTACCTTTGAAATGCCAATGGTAAAGGCAGCCGAACCTGCAACCGCTGCCTGATCCGTTTTGCACTTATTTTCTTTCAGGAGATTTTATTTATGTCTAAAACAATTGGTATTCTTACCGGTGGGGGAGATGTGCCTGGTCTCAACCCATGCATGAAAAGCGTTGTATTGAATTGTATAGAGGCTGGTTACCGGGTTTTAGGTATTCGCCGTGGATGGGCTGGGCTGCTTAATTACAACCTGGATGAACCATCAACACATGACTATTACATCCGCCCGCTGGATAGGGAAGATGTCCGTACCATCGACCGCTCTGGTGGTACTTTCCTGCACACCTCCAGGACCAACCCGCAGAATGTGAAACCTGGTAAAGCTCCTGATTTCCTGAAGAATTCCAGTTTTGGAAAAAAAGTTGGTGATGATGGCACCATGGATTACACCGAGTATGTATTGAAAGTAATTGCCCATCTCGGAATTGATTACCTGGTCACCATTGGCGGTGACGATACCCTGAGCTACACAGCCCGCCTCCATCGTGAAAATTTCCCTGTCGTAGCCATCCCCAAAACTATGGATAATGATGTCTATGGCACAGATTACTGCATCGGCTTTTCCACGGCTGTAACACGTTCAGTTGAGTTTATTACCAACATGCGCACTTCGATTGGTTCTCACGAGCGAATCGGTGTGGTTGAATTATTTGGTAGAAATTCTGGTGAAACCAGTTTGATATCTGCTTATCTGTCTTATGTTGACCGGGCGATCATTCCAGAAGTGCCATTTGATGTGGAAAGATTATGCAATTATTTGATGGAAGACAAGCGTAATAATCCTTCGAATTACGCCATCATGACTATCTCTGAAGGGGCAATCATGCAGGGTGGTGAGGTTATTGAAGATGGCGAAGCTGATGCCTACGGTCATAAAAAACTGGGCGGTGTTGGTGAGATCTTATCTGATGAAATCAAACGCCGCACCGGGCAGGATATTATGTACCAGCCGGTGGGTTATCTGATGCGCTCCGGCGCACCGGATTCGCTTGATCGAATGGTTGCGATGTCCTTTGGTAATCTGGCGAGCCAATTAATCCGGCGGGGAGAAACCGGAAAAATGATTGCGCTGCATGGCGGCAAATACACAACCGTCCCCGTGGATATCATTATGACTGGCAAGAAGCGTGTTGATGTCCCCAGTTTTTATGATGCAGAACATTACATCCCCCGCGTAAAAGACTTCATGGGCGTGCCCATGTTCTTGAGCTAACCTCAATCAGGAGTAAAGAAGATGAACCAACAGATCGTAAATGAAGTGTTACAGGCGGTGGACAATTCCATCTCCTATCAAAACGGTAAAGTAGCCGTCAATGATGAAAAAGTATTCCGTTCAAAAGTGAACAAACTGGCCGAGATTTCGGCACTGGATGGCGGGGAAAAAGCCGGATGGGCGCGTTACTTTGTGCGCGCTGGTGCCCAGGCGATCGGGGTGTTTCCTGCTTCCATTCACGAACTTTATATGGCTCGGGGCAAAGAGAGCATTAAGCAGCCATTTACCGTCCCAGCGATGAACCTGCGTGTTCTGTCTTTTGAATCGGCAAAGGCTGTATTCCGCGCTGCACAGAAAATTCATGCCGGGGCAATGATCTTTGAGATAGCCCGTTCTGAGATGAACTACACGGATCAGCGTCCGGCAGAATATACCACATCCATCCTCGCAGCTGCAGTTCAGGAAGGATACACTGGTCCGGTTTTTATTCAGGGTGATCACTTCCAGGTATCAATGAAAAAATATTCTGCCGATCCAACTGCAGAAATCGATGCTCTGAAAGCCTTAATTCGTGAAGCAGTTGCTGGCGGGTTTTTCAACATTGATGTGGATACATCCACCATGGTTGATCTATCCAAGACAACCATTGCAGAGCAGCAGGAACTCAATACAGAATTATCTGCCATGCTGACAGCCTACATCCGTGAAGTTGAACCGAAAGGTGTGGCAATTTCTGTTGGTGGAGAAATTGGTGAAGTCGGCGGACATAATTCGACGGAAGAAGAATTATGCGCTTACCTGACTGGCTTCCAGAAAGACCTTGCCAAGCGTGGAAAAGACCTGGTTGGATTAAGTAAAATCAGTATCCAAACCGGTACGTCGCACGGTGGCGTTGTCCTGCCAGATGGTTCCATTGCTCAAGTATCAGTAGATTTCGACACCATGCTCAATCTGAGCCGAATCTCCCGTAAAAAATTCGGATTAGGCGGGGCTGTTCAACATGGTGCCAGCACTTTACCTGAAAATGCTTTTGGAAAATTTGTAGAAGCGGAAGCATGCGAAATTCACCTGGCAACCAATTTTATGAACATCTTCTTTGATTTAATCCCGGCAGATCTGAAGAAAGAGATGTACGCCTATCTCGATCAGAATAGTGCTGCCGACCGTAAACCGGATATGACTGAGGAGCAGTTTTATTACAAATCCCGCAAGTCGGCTGTGGGACCATTCAAGAAACAGAGTTGGAACCTTCCTGCTGGCGAGAAGGCAAAAATTGCCGCTGCCTGGGAAGAGCAATTCACCAAGCTTTTCAATCTGCTCAATCTCAAAGATACCAAAGTACTTGTGGATCAATTGATAAATCACCCGATGGTAGAAGTAAATGCAAAAGACTTCCTGGGTGAAGAGGTCGCTGCAGAAGATGTGAAAGATCTGGCTGACTAATACTGCCAGGTATTGAATAGATAAAAGCGGTAAGCGGTCAACATCGCTTACCGCTTTCTCGAAGGAGTATCTGTTTCATGGAACAAGGTATTGATAAAGCCAGGTATTCTGTCATACCGCGCACGCTGATTTTTGTTTTCCATGAAGGGAAGGTCCTTCTACTGCGGGGGGCAAAAGATAAGAGAATCTGGGCTGGTCTCTATAATGGTGTTGGGGGCCACGTTGAACAGGGAGAGGATATCTACACCGCAGCATTACGCGAACTTGAAGAAGAAACAGGAATATCTGGAATTCCTCTAAGTTTATCCGCTGTGATCCATGTTGATACAGAAATGGGGACAGGCGTACTGATTGCGGTTTTCCGTGCAGAAGCGGTCAATGAATCTGTGAAAGCTTCTTATGAAGGTGATTTGCATTGGATTCCTGTGGATGGTATTTCTCAACATCCACTGGTAAGCGATCTTTATCAATTGATTCCCCTCATTGCCAAGTGGAGAGAGGGAAATCCGGTTTTATGCGGTCTGTCGCGTAAGGTGGGCGATAAATGGGTGATTAGGTTTGCCAGTTAAGCCTGTGACTTTTTCTCAAAAAATACCAGCAATGTATTGCTATATTTGCGTTCATCGATTACTTCGAAATTGTTCAGCTCCAGCTCTTCATACTCACGCGGGTGAATTTGCACAATAATCCATCCGTCATCGACCAACCATCCCGGATTTTCATCCAGAAGAACCATCGCATCTTTCCACATTTCTTTATACTGCGGTGGGGCAACGTAGATATAATCAAATTCCTGATCCGGCTTTCCCCTGATTAGTGTGTACGCATCTCCTTTGATTACCTTCGCAAACTCAACTAACCGGGTATGCGCCAGATTATCATGGATTGTCTGAATGGCGTTACGGTTGTTATCTGACAGTTTTGCGAATTTCGCCCCTCGGCTTAACGCTTCAAGAGATACTGCGCCTGTACCGGCAAAGAGATCCCATATTGTGGATTGATAAATATCTGCGCCAATTATGTTAAATAGCGCTTCTTTGACCATATCTGTAATTGGTCGGGTAGAATCACCGGGAACGTCCTTGAGTTTCATTCCCCGAGCTTTTCCACTGATGATGCGTAATTCACCCATAAATGGTACCTTTATCCTTTTTTGGCAGATTCGACTGCGGTGTGTATATTTACATTTGGAGTTGTGGTCATCAGTACGCAGCCAGTTCCCAGGATAAACCGGTTGCCACCGCTCTGTTCGATGGCATCTTTTGCCTGTTCGTGCACGTAATCAGGAGTTCCCAGGAGCATGGCTGAATCTCTACTGAGGCCGCCACATACAAGACCCGGAAATGACTTCATGCCATCCGCTATGGATACGCCTGTTTCACGATCATGCCAGTTGAGAATTTGCGCCGGGTAATCACATACGGCATCGAAAAACACAGAATCTCCATGAAGATGGATCACATTCAACCAGCCAAAATCACAAGCCTTTAATAATTGAAGGTCATCCAGCCTGGAAAAAGAATCGAATTCTTCCCGGCTAAGAAAACGCGGTTGGGCATGTTGGACCGCGTAGAATATGCCATCCACACCAACCTCTTTCAATGATTCAATAAAATCCAGAGTAGATTGCAGGATGGTTTGCAGACCTATTTTTAAATATTCAGGGTAATTGCGAAGATGATCCAACATCACATCCTGTCCGGCAAGGTTCTTTGCCTGCGACAGGGGATTGAAAATAGTCTGAATAATGGGTGTATCTGCCGGAAGGTTCTTCCTGATCAGGCGGATTGCATCCAGTGTGGAAGCCAAATTGCCTCTAAGGGGATCCAGCAACTGCAGCTTTGTCCAATCTTCAGGAGTGCGAATGACCCGTCGGGTAAAATCGCGGGTGCCTTCGGGATTACCCCTCCACTCAGTTTGCACGCCCCAATCTACCAGACAATATGAGCTGGCAGGTGTAATTTTTACAAAATCGAAATTGAAGCTTTCCTGAAACTCCAATGTTGACCGGGCAAACTGAACCGGATCCTGATCTGCCACAGGAAAATGGCGCCATAACGCCACCGGCGTTCGATCAGTTTTTTCTCCAGACAGGCATTTCTCCAGCCTGGCTCGGTGGGTCATGGGAGTGATTTTTGTCATAAAATGCTCATTTAGTGGAGTTTTGTAATACTTTGGTTATTTCTTCTTCTTCCGATTTCTGCTGGGCAAAATAATCATCCATGAATCGGGAACGGCGTAATCGCAGCGCCATCGGGGCGATTGCTTCCACATCTGCCTGGGTTACTTCCTGGCGGTTGTCTGCCGCAGCGTAGGCACGTGCAGCCTCAAACAGAGTTATATCTGCCCGCAAAGAGTCGATTTTCATCGCCTGAATGAGTGAAATGCCAAAGGTGGATACTGATTCATCCAATGTGGTATTGCGACATAAATCGCGCGCCTTGAGAACTTCCTTTTGAACATGCACCGTCTCGCCCATGAATTCCATGCTCATGCGGATGGGATTACTCAAATAAGAGTGAACCCGATGATAAGCCTCCAACCGCTCTTCGACCGTATCCAACCGCTGAACAATAACACGCAGCCCAAAACGGTCCATGATTTGCGGACGCAGTCTGCCTTCTTCGGGATTCATTGAGCCGATTAAG
The DNA here is from genome assembly GCA_964600595.1 of uncultured Leptolinea sp. Lineage (GTDB taxonomy): Bacteria > Chloroflexota > Anaerolineae > Anaerolineales > Anaerolineaceae > DAIOEK01. The sequence goes on along the minus strand of CAZRKL010000061.1, from coordinate 7,593 downwards.
TTGAACCGCGACCTGTAGGATGCTGAGACCAGTCCTCTGCGGAGGGTGAACCTTCCCTGAGCTGAAGCATCCAATATTGCATCGGTGATGTCGTCTGGAAGCAGGTTTACTTCATCAATGTACAGGATGTTCTGATCTGCCTGTGCCAGCAGACCGCGCTTGATATTGAATCGTTCAGATTTTCCTATCCGCTCATCCAAACCACCAACCACATCATCGAGGGTGGAATTGAGTGGAATTTCTACCATACGAACAATGTCCTTTTTGGTTAGAGATATTCCACGAGCGTATTTTTCTGCGCATTCCGGGCAGACGGCATCCATACCACCTGTTTCGATATCCTCTGGAAGGCATCCAAACACACAGATACTGCGCTCCACCATGGGTAGTAATGGCAGCAGTGATCTGACCGCGGTAGTCTTCCCTGTACCCCTCGGACCCAGGAGTAATACGCCACCGAGCGATGGATTAATAAGCGAGAGCAGGAGAGCCAGTTTCATCTCGTACTGCCCGACGATAGCCTGAAAGGGATAAGGCAACACATCATTGCCGGCAGTCTCTCCGGTTTGCTGTAAGGAATCACTGATCCGGATATTTCGCCCGGACGCGGTATCAATGAGGTCTTTCAGACTGTTGATGGTCTGACGCCCGGGAGTTATTGTCTTTTCAGTACCATTGGAGTCCATACTATCAATCCATGTCTTGTTTTAATGAACCACTATCCATAGTATGCAGTAAATCAGGCTCTTCGTACAAGACATCAATTGTGTCAAATGCCAGCTCAGGCATTAATGGTGCCAGCGGCACTGTGGCTGGTGGATAGATTTTTTGCGGGATGAGAGGAGGGGATTTTCGCGGGTGGTCATAATCATCTGCCCGGCGGCGCAATATTCTGGGTGGATTGCCCAGCCTGCCGACAAACATTCCCAGCACTGAATAAACTTCACGGTCTGGCGTGACCCAGCCAATCCACTCACCGGAAGGATTATAGATGTAAGGATAGACGAGGAAAGCTCCAACGTCTCCTCTGGATGTGTAGATTGGTATCGGGCGGATGACTTTTTCCATATCCCCTGCTTGGTAGGTTTATTTTACATCAGCATACGTCCAAAAGCGATTCGCGAAAAAGTTCCAGAGCATAACCAGAAGAATTACAATCGCCAGAGACACATTGTGACCAATGAAGGTAGCCGAAAATGGTAGAGAATAAGGTAATTGATCGATGAAATCAATCAAATAATGTTCCAGCAGAGCAAAGGTGGGGGTGCGTATGATCAACCCGATGACACTGATAACCACAAATTGGACTGCCTGCTGAACAACCGGTTTGCTTCGTGAATCCGGATAGGTCCAGAAGCGATTACCCAGAAAATTATTCCCTACCGCGAGAATGAATGAGATGATGGATGCGTGTAATGCACGCATCCCTGCCAGGTTGATCAGCAGATTGAATACACCAAAATCAATTACTGCTCCAATGGAACCAACGATGGCAAAGCGAAAAAAGCGGGTTCTCTCTTTAGTGTCGGATAAGATCATGCCATTCCAAGCGCCTTCTTGAAGTATGGAATGGTTTTTCCGATCCCTTGCGCCAAAGTGTGTTTGGGTTCCCAATGGAGGATTGTCCTGGCACGGGTGATATCTGGCTGGCGGCGCTGCGGGTCGTCGCCCAATCGTTTATCTGCAAGGGCGGTGATGCCGGCATCATTATCAGTGAGTTGATTGATTACATCGGCAAATTTGCGAATGGAAGTCTCTTCGGGGTTTCCGATATTCACCGGCATGTGTTCATCTGACATCAGCAGGCGGTAAATGCCATCCACCAGGTCATCGACATAGCAGAATGAACGGGTCTGGTTGCCGTCTCCATAAATGGTGAGAGGTTCTTTCTTTAATGCCTGAATCAGGAAATTTGGTACAACACGGCCGTCATCGAGGCGCATGCGGGGTCCATAAGTATTAAAAATACGCACTATGCGCGTATCCAAATTGTGATAGCGGTGATATGCCATGGTCAGGGCTTCGGCAAAACGCTTTGCTTCATCGTATACTGAGCGGGAACCAATCGGATCAGCGTAACCCCAGTAGGTCTCCACTTGTGGATGCACCTGCGGATCGCCATAGATCTCGCTTGTAGAGGCGAGCAAAAATCGGGCATTGTTTGCCCGGGCAACACCGAGAGAATTGTGTGTTCCCAACGCACCAGCTTTCATTGTCTGGATGGGCAGGTTGGGATATCCATAAGGCGAAGCGGGGTTGGGGCTGGCAGGAGAAGCAAAATGCATCACTGCATCCACTTTTCCGGGCACAAAAATAAAATTGGCTACATCATGCCTGAAGAATTCAAAACTAGAATTGCCTGCCAAGTGGGCAATATTATCTGCGCTGCCGGTGACAAAATTGTCCATTCCAACAACCTGATGCCCTTCGGCTATCAACCGATCGCATAAATGTGAACCCAAAAAACCTGCGGCGCCTGTAATTAATACTCTCATAAAATCTCCCTTTTGTTATTTCCAACTGATCCGGTTGACCAGCCCACTGCCTGTAACCTGATATCGCGTTCCAGATTCTACATCCAAAACCCAAAGGTTGCCTTCATAAATTGCCGAAATCATGACACCTTGCTGAAAATCTGGTGACCATTGAACAGTCTGAGGTGCCAACCCGGGTGTTCCTTCTTCTGGCATCAGAATTTTTTGGTTTGAGCCATCCTGATCCATAACCAGCAACCGATAGCGGCTGTTATCACTCTGATCAGGGAAAATCGCCTGCAAGGCAGCTACGTAAAAACTGCCGTTATCCAGCTTAGCAGAAGTAACCGGATTAGCAAACATTCCATTATTATTGCGTATAGTCACCGTATAGGTTTCATCATCCAGCGGTTTTCCGATCAGGTCGAAAACGGTTGAGCTTTCAGGTTTGGATGGATTTCCATCATCGTTGTGACTGGTTGTGAAAAAGTATTTACCATCCGGGCTCCAGGCGATTCCGGGTACCCATGCCCAGTCAGATCTTGTCTCGTATGGGGTGATGGATATCTGTGGATTGTAATCACCAGTTTTCAGGTTGACGGTTCCAATTTCATCCGGACGCGCGTATGCCAAACGGTTTCCATCTGGTGACCAGAAAAACATAACACCCCACCAGCCATAAATGCCGCCCGAATTGGCGTCCATTACCTTGATCTGCGAACCGGTAGAGCCGGATGCTGAAAACTTGCGGTAAAAAAGGTCATTATTTGCCTGCCAACCAGGCGCGGAATCACGCGGTTCCACCGTTGAGTAGGCTACAGTCTGGGGAGAATTGGGCACGAAATCGGCAAAATGGATGATATTCTTGACACCCAGGTCGATTGGTGCGGCGTTTTCACGGTTTACCCTGAGCACCCAAAGTGTATTGATTACTCCCTGGGTTCCATCTCCCTTGCGCGTGAATAAGAGCCATTCACGATCCTGTGACAGTGTAAAAATGCGCCCATCCAGATCACCGGCGGTGATTAATGGTTTCCGGTTCGCAGTGGAACCGTCTATCAGCCAGGCGTTTCCGCTGTCGAGATAAGCGACCACGCCGGACAGATTCACCGGTGTGAAGGGCGCCTGTACACCCACCATCGAAATCTCAGGGATGGCTTCTTTGATCATTGTTGATTTGAATTCGAGGTTGGATACTTCCAACTCATCTTCATAAACAATCCGGTAGGTTACACTGCGCTCGCCATTATTCCCCGGTTGCAATAACCGGGTTTCACCTTCAGGCAGGCTTTCGTTCTTTATAATCCGCTGCTCAAAAGGGACCACCTCGGTCTTTTCTATGAATTCTTCGCGAACCCTTACGACTTTGATCTTGTCATTCAGCGCTACGATGGTGGTTGGGGGCGGTGTAACCTGATCTAACGGACCAAGCACCACACCCGCGTTAGTTAATGCATTTTGTACTGTTGAATTGGCAGGGAGGTTTACCTCCAATACTTTTCCATCCACCGTTATACTGACGGTGATCCCCGGTACTGAGGTTGCACTCAATCCCTGGCAGGCAGTGAGGAAAATCAAGAGGAGGAGGTAAACCCAGTTTTTTTTCATTCCAGTTTTTGTTAATTTGTAGATTCGATGGTCATCTTGCCATCATCAATCGTGATCGATTTAATGGTTCTACCGCCCATTTGTTCAACAATGGAACTGCTGATTGATTGGTTCACCAAAGTAGAAAATTGATCTTTCATACTCTGAGGGAGATTCATACCGCCAACCTTCATCTCTTCCACATTGATCACTGGAATGCCAGCGCCATCCACTGTAACAGAAAATCTCAGATCCACTTCTCCTGAAATAATTCCGCTTTGAATGGTGGCTGTGATCTGGCAGACGCCGTCATCCAATTTAACTGATGGTTTGGTAAGCTTGTAATCACTGTTTGAGTTTTGAAAATCTTGCATCCAAGTGAGCATGTCTGACTCAGAAAAGCTAATGACAATGCTGTCGTCGCTTATGATGATTGTGGGTTCTGCGGATATGGTTTCGGGCACAATCACTTCAATTTCAGGGGTGCTGGTCGGGATGTTTTTTGCCAGCCCGGGAAATTGCGAGGTGAGATTGCAGCTTATCATCAGCAAGGCGCTAATGATTGATATAATGGTTATTTGAGTTGACTTTTTCAAGTTATCCATCCTAACTATAAGTTTTTTTACTCGGGTTATTATAGCATGACAGAATCAATACAAACTCCTGAAACTCCATCCCTTGATGCGCTCGTGGAAGCTTTATTGTTCGTTGCCCCCGGTCCGGTGACGCTGGCTCAAATCGCCGCTGGTTGCGAGGTCAGCCTTGAACAGATCGAAGAAGGCTTGAAATCGCTCCGAGCGCGTTACAACCAGGGAGGTGGATTGGCGATCCAGGAACACCGCGGCAAATTCCAGCTGACTACTCGCCCCATTTTCGGATCTGCAATTGAGAAGTTCCTGGGATTGCAGGCGACATCACGGTTGAGCCGGGCTGCGCTTGAAACGCTCGCCATTGTTGCCTATAAACAACCGGTTACACGCCCAAAATTGGATGAGATCCGCGGTGTGAACAGCGATGGTGTGATTAAGAGTTTATTGTCCAAAGGCTTGATAGAGGAAACCGGCAGAGGAGAAGGACCCGGTAGACCGATCATTTACGCAACTACCGCCGATTTTTTGCAGTATTTCGGTTTTTCTTCCCTCGAAGAACTTCCTCCACTGGATATGGGCGATGAACAGGCGGAGGAGATCCGCGAGAAAGTGTTTAAGGATTAATCATGGCTGAAGAGAGATTACAAAAAATTCTAGCCCAGGCAGGTTTTGGTTCCCGCAGATCCTGTGAAGAAATCATTCAGGCAAAAAGGGTTATGGTAAATGGCGTCCTGGCAAAAATCGGCGACAAAGCGGATGCAGCCACGGATAAGATCCTGGTGGATTTAAAGCCGATCCCCAAAAAACCGGCACCTGTCTACATTGCCCTGCACAAACCGCGCAGTGTTCTTTCAGCCATTCATCAGAATGACGCCCGTTCGGATGTGTTAGCTTATGTTCCAGCAGATCTTAACCTCTTCCCGGTTGGCAGGCTCGACTATGACAGCGAGGGGTTGATATTACTGACCAACGACGGAGATTTTGCGAACGAATTGACCCATCCGAGTTATGGACATGAAAAGGAATACATCGTGCAGGTGGGAGCCCGCCCTGATGCTGAACAATTGACGACCTGGCGCAGGGGAGTAGTGCTTGAGGATGGTTATAAGACTGCCCAATCATCAGTAGAGGTGATTGAATCCGC
>CAZRKL010000061.1:0-1698 GCA_964600595.1 uncultured Leptolinea sp. | reverse complement strand
CGTGGAGAAAAGCCGACCCGCCTGGAAGGTATTAGAGGGGGAACGCCTCGGAAATCAAATCCATCCAACAGGCAGGGCACTTCCAAACCACCAGCCAGAACAAGCAGCAATAAGAAAACAGACCGGAGCTAGCTCCGGTCTGTTTTATCCATTACTTTTTGGGTTGGTAACGCTCATCCATGTACTGGTTGATGGCTGCCAATTCGAGGTCTGGCACGGCATCTGCCTTGGAATACTTGCGTACCAGCTCTTTGATTTTCTTTGCAGGGATGGTAGGGATGGGCGCATCTGCTGCATCGATCTGCACTCTGGGATTGGTGAATACCAGCGCTACTCGTATTGGGGGCAACCCGTTTTCGGGTAATCCCTTTTGAATGGAAGTCTGAATATCTTTCATATAGCCGGATGCTTCCAGGTCAGGTCTTCCCAATCCTTCACCACCGAATAATTTCAGCATGAATGAGCCGCCTTTTTGCTTCCAGCGGTCTTTTTCAAATACTATAGACCCGCCTTGAGAGTAAGGCAGCAATCCCCACACACCTGATGGACCCACCAGAAGATGTGGAATGGGTGAAGCGTAATGGTACAGCGTGAATTTATCATCCAGACCTTTCAAGGAGGCTGTCAATACTTCATCCGGGCGGGGTCGTTTGCCGAAACGGTTCTGATAATAAATACTCACCTGAGAGAAAGTAAAACCCAGGATCAGGGCGCCCATGGTATAGCTGAGCAGGCGTGGATCATCGGGATTCTGGAACGACACAACCAGACCAATACCAAAGATAATGAGGGATGCAAAAAAAGTGATTTTTGCGATGGACGCATTCCGTTTGATTAATTTATCGTTGCTGACAATTTTCATTAAGTTTACTCTCTACAGTTGGGATATTTGAGCCTGGATGGCGTCTTTCAGGCTGGATAACAAGTTATCTTTCACAGCTTCACGAGCGGCTTTGATGGCGCTGAACATGGCAGCTTCATCCGAGCGCCCATGACCAACATATACCAATCCATCCACCCCCAGTAAAATCACCGCGCCGGTTTCCGAGGGATCCATCAACTTTCTTACTTCGGTAAATGCGGGCTTGGCGAGCGCGGCTCCTAATTTGGTGCGCAAGGAAGAAAGCAGGCCGGTTTTAAGCTTGGTGATGATCAGCTTGCCGACAGCTTCACTGGTTTTGAGCAGTATATTGCCTGTGAATCCGTCGGTCACCGCCACATCCACATTACCGCCGAAGAGTTCCTTGCCTTCAATGTTGCCGATAAAGTTGATTTTGCTCGATACAAGAAGGGGATAGGTATCTTTGACCAGCTGGTTTCCTTTACCGGCTTCCTCTCCGTTTGAGAGAAGTCCCACACGCGGGTTGGACTTTTTGAGGGCTTTTTCCGCGTACACACTGCCCATCACCGCGAATTCCAGTAGGAATTCAGGTTTGCATTCGGCATTTGCACCAATATCCAAAACCACAGCTTTACCGGTGGAGGTGGGAAATATGGCGCACAATGCGGGACGAAGCACGCCTTTGATGCGTCCAAGCTTAAGCAGCGCGTTGACCATCGCGCCGCCGGTGTTGCCTGCAGTCACGAATGCCTGACCTTCGCCGCTTTTTATCAGATCCATGCCCACTGCCATGGAGTTTTGTGCCTTCTTGCGGGCGTTTTCCACCGGTTTGTCTTCCATTTCAATCACTTCCGCAG
>CAZRKL010000060.1:0-14089 GCA_964600595.1 uncultured Leptolinea sp. | reverse complement strand
TAGAATGAATGGGCATAAACTACTTCCACATCTGCCATCTTGGTAGCTTCATCAATGGAAACATATAATGCATCATCATTATCTGCAGTGATGATGCCCACAGAATGCTGACCTTCCTTCAATCTTAGTTCCCCTGCAAGGCCTTCAGCCACTTTAGGAATGACCCGTACCGCGAGTGCTTTCGCGTAAATTGGTGATAAGATGCCCATCAGCTTTGCCCTTCTGCAAGTTTTAATCGAACCCCTGCCGCTTTGTGGACAATCATTTTCTGAGCCAGCTGCACTGCATACGCCCCAGCCTCAAGAGGATTGGTTCCGCCATTAAACACATTGCAGATTACATCGCGGTCTGCATCAGAATGTCCTGAATGCGGTCGGTAACCCATATAAACGCTCATCGAATCCGCACGACCCAACCCCGGACGTTCTCCGATGAGCAGCATCAATACATCTGGTTCAAGGATATCACCAATATCATTCATTACCCCAACACGGCAGTATTGCACAAAGAAAGGTGTACCCATACTGAGACCAGCAGCCTGACATCCTTGCTGTATGACCGGCATTATCTGATCCATATTAGCTTCTATCGCCTGTGCGCTTAACCCATCACCAACCACAACCTGAATGTTGGGTTTCATGACACACCGTTGATGGATGTCATTTTTTGCTTCTTCACTTAGCTGTCTGCCCAGGTCGGGTCTGAGCAGGTATTGCTGTTTTCCTTCTGAAATTCGGGTTTGCACCTTGAATAGACCCATCCGGGTCAGGTATCGATCATCTACATCCCGATACAATGTATCTTGTGTGATTGCCTGGTCGGCTTGAAAAACCAGCCAGTGTTTTGTACGGTACCGCGGACCTACCCTGCCATAACCAATCCTGGCAGGTGTGGCATCCACCAAAGCCTGCAAGCCTTCCGGATCATCCGGGTTCTCCACAGCGGGTTTGTTCCTAAATGGTTCTGCGGTCAGATCTGGCAAATCCAATCCCCACTGGGATTCAGATGATGTTTGTGGGTTTTTGGCGGTGAATGATTGAATATTTCCCTCAGGAATTTTTGATGGAGAGATGGATTTAAGCTCCGCATCAGAATTCTGATGCGCAGTTAATTCTGCAACAATTGCGTCAACGATTTTTGCTATCTGATACTCATCCATCTTTGTCTCATCGCTTCAGGAAGATCGAAGGATCTCCCGCCTTTTCTGTCAGAATACCATCCTTCATTAGCCCCATGTCTTCCATCCATTTTTCATATTCCGGGGCTGGTCGTAAACCAAACAACTGCCTGAGGGTGGCGGTATCGTGGAAGGAGGTGGATTGATAGGAAAGCATCGTGTCATCCGCCATCGGCACACCCATGAAGTAATTGCAGCCGGCAGCAGTAAGCATCACCGCCAGTGATTCAACACCATTCTGGTCGATTTTGGCGTGGTTGGTATAACAAGCATCACAACCCATTGAAATACCAGACAACTTGCCCATAAAATGATCTTCCAGACCCGCGCGTTGAATCTGGCGGGCGTCATACAAATATTCCGGACCGATAAAGCCAACAACCGTATTTACCTGAAACGGGGAATAGCGTTTCGCTAACCCATAATTGCGGGCTTCCAGGGTTAACTGGTCCCAACCATTGTGAGCGTTGGCAGAAAGGGCTGATCCCTGTCCGGTTTCAAAATACATAAAATCTGGACCGCTGGGGTAACAATGCTTTTTCGCCAAATCATACGCCTCATCTAGCATTCCCACCGATATACCAAAAGATTCGTTACCCTTCTGGCTGCCGCAGATGGATTGAAATACCAATCCTACCGGGCTGCCGTTTTTCAGGCAGCGCATCTGGGTTGTCACATGCGCGAGAACACAGTTCTGGGTGGGTATTTCCCATGTTTTTATAATGTCGTAAGTCATTTCCAGCAGACGCGAAACAGATGAATAACTGTCATCCACCGGATTTATCCCAATGACTGAATCCCCGCTTCCATAGCTCAAGCCTTCATAGATGGATGCCCGAACCCCTTCGGGTGAATCGGTGGGATCGTTGGGTTGCAGCCTGCTCGAAAGTGTACCCGGGATGCCTATGCTGTTCGCGCAGTGTTTTACCACGCGGATCTTTTTGGCTGCATAGATGAGATCCAGATTCGACATCAGCTTGGTCACAGCAGCGATCATTTCAGAAGTCAAGCCATCAGAAATCCGCCTGATCTCATCGGGTGAGGTGGTGTCTCGCAACACCCATTCGCGCAACTCGCCCACTGTCCATGATTTAATTTCGTTATACACCTGCAGATTGATGGCATCATAAATGACCCGCGTTACTTCATCCTGATCGTAAGGCACTACCGGGTTTTCATATAAAACCCACAAAGGCACCTCTGCCAGTACCAGTTTGGCGGCTGCCCGTTCCGCGGTTGTAACGGCAGCCACTCCGGCTAGCTGATCACCAGATTTCTCCTCGTTCGCCTTTCCCATCAGCGTGCGGATGTCTGCAAATTCGTATGGTTTTCCAAAAAGAGTTGTCTTTAGTAGCATAGCTTACCAGTCTCAGGCATGATGATAAAAGACGAGCGTCTTCACGGTTAATGGTACCACTCTGCCATCCATTAATGGAGAGCCAATATCCAGGTAATCACCTTCCTCAAGTCCCACTTGATCTATGACTAAAAGCGGACGGGAAGTTAGCATCGTCCTCAAGGTTTGCCCCAGTGATTGGGCATAATCTTTCTGGATGATAACAATCAAAGGCTGGTTGGAAAGATTCTGTTCTGAAAACATCCTTAATCCTTCTGCCAACCGCACAAGCGCCTGATAATCCAGAACGCGATCGATATCCAGCGCAACTGCGAACGGGTTTTCATCCACCCGGATGTCCCAACGATTAAGAGCGCTCGCAATTAACTTTGGCAGTTCATCGGGTCCGGGTAAGCCATCCAGTGCCGGTCGAACAACTGGCACATTTCTCAATGGCAGAATTCCTTTTTCTGCCCAGATGGTAGAGCCGGATAATGTAATTAACTGTGAAGCCGCACCCAAAACGGTTGCCCGCATGGTTTCTGGAGGCTGAATAAATGTGTAATCATCGAGAATGCCGGAATTTCGTAACCGTCTGGCAAACAGGGGACCGATATCGCCATAAACGGCTGTTTCCTGAATATTCGAAGCTGGCAGGTCATCAAAATAACACCGGCCAATACCACCTGAAAGCATGACCAGTTTGTTTCTGCCTGTAACCTCCATTGGATTGGTGAGATACAGTTTTTCAGCCAAGGGCGAACAAGTACCTTCAATCAATTCAACAGTCAGATGGCACATGGTATCGCAAATTCGAACCAGACTTTCCATATCGATTGTGCTACCCGGATGGATGAAGACGCCTGCTTGCTGGCAGATGATTAGACCCGGTTTTGATATTTTTTTCACTGTACCAGAGACAGGGTCGAATTCAATGATCCTGCCACCAAAATTCATCGCAGCTGCTGCTGTAAGTTTTCCCTGTTTGAACACGGCGCTGTTCGCAGATCCACCCCCAATATCCACATTGATGATGGTATTAAAATGCTGCCTTGAATATTCTGCTGCTCCTGATCCCCTCCCCGCCGCTGCACTTTCTACATTCGGACCTGCAACCGTAACAACAAAATCTCCTGCCCAGTTCGCGGCAGCTTTGAGGATTTCATCAGCATTTTTCTTTTTAGCAGTCTCTCCGGTAATAATGGCAGCACCGGTTTCCACCTGCGATGGAAGCACTCCCGCAAGGTCATACTGCTGCTGGATGAAAGCAATTAATTGTTTCACATCCACTGTTTCATCATCCAGAAGTGGAGTAAAGATAATTTCGCTCTGGAATAGAACTTTTCGGTCGGTGATATTAATTCGTGGAATCTGACCAGGACGAGCGACATCCATCAATGCCAGACTGCTAAAAACCAGCTGGGTTGTAGTTGTTCCAATATCTATCCCGACACTTAATAGATTGCGTGGTTGGTCCAAAAATCATCCTTCTGTTGAAAATATTATTCCTGTTCAGGCTCAAGCACCAATTTTGCAGCCAGATTATCTTCCACCTGTTGCCGGGTAAATAACATGGGATGATATCTGCCATTTAAATAATCAGGTATGAAATCATCATAGTGTTTACTTCCCACCTGTCCTGATTGACCGACGGGGGTAATGCAAACAGATTTTGACAGGTCGCTTAGATCCATAATGAATCTCACTGATGGCGACCACAGTTTATTATCATACGGGTTGTCAGGTGAAATTGCGCTTTGGAGAGGTGTGTCCGTATCTCCACCGATGGGGTATGGACCACGGTTAAAGACTTTGTCGAGCGGCTTCTGTGAACCAATGGCGTGAGCAAATGTGATCTGGTGTAGGCTTCCCCACTTCCATTGATCCATTTCCAACCCCAGGTGTTTTTTCAAGTAATCCAAAGTCTGCTGTAGACTGGTTGTCAATAATTTCTGTTTCCCGCCCGCTTTTTCAATCCACCAGGATTTCTCATTACCCAACATCCGTATCAGGCTGACTGTGTCGTAACCAAAATATTCATGATCCGTCAGCAATATGGGATTGAAGGCAATCCCGAGGACATGGTCAGTGAAATCCTTACCTAAGACCGGTTCAAGCAAATTGCGGATGATGGAATAACGGAATACTTCATACATTGCACCTTCATTGCTATCCACACTCAATGTACCATCCCATTGGCGCAGCTTATCCATAACCGTTTTGAGATTTGGATCCTCCGGTGAGAATCCATCCAATGCCTGTATGAATTCCAAAGCAGAAAGACACTTGACATCCATCTGCATGCGAGAAAAGTCATTCGGATGTAACTTATCAGATGACTCAATTAATTCAGATAATCTTCGGGCGCGATATCCATTCATCCAAACATCACCCAGATGATGTGGGTAATCATCAGGGATGATTTTATGATTGCAGGTCAGCAGGTATCCTTTCTCGGGGTTTAGCGCGTGTGGCATTTCTTTGAAAGGAACCACACCCTTCCAGTCGTAGGCTGGATCCCACCCGGGAACAGGGAATCTGCCATCCCCCTTCCCGCGTATCGGATGGGCACCTGTCACCCAATACCCAATATTCCCATCCACATCTGCATAACCTATATTCAATTGTGTGGCGTCAACTAACTGCATGGATTCCACAAATTGGTCCCAATTGCCGGCATGGTTTAACAAATGCCAGGCTTTAAGTCCCTTGGTTGGTTGTAATGCCATCGATTGCACAGCAACTTTTTGATCCGGATAGCCAACCACATCAGATAAAACCGGTCCATGCCGTGTGTATAGGATCTTTTCAACATGGTCTGGGGATTTCTTGATCTTAATGACTTCATCAACGATGCGTGCTTCTTCCCATCCATGGGGAGTTTGATATTGGTTTGACCCGTCTTTGAATTTCTCAATAAAGAGATCTTCACAATCAGTGAAAGCCAGGGTGATTCCCCAGGATATCTTTTCATTATGGCCAACGAGTACATATGGAATTCCCGGCATGGTTACACCCGTTACATTCAGGGTACCACCTACCAGATGCGCCTCATACCAGATGGTCGGAAGCGTGAGCACCAGATGCATATCGTTACACAGGTATGGTTTGCCAGTTGCAGATTTATCACCAGAGATCGCCCAACAGTTACTTCCCTGTCCACGACTTGTCAATGGACTATCCGCTCCAGCCAAACCTCCTAGTGAATTCAAACGGGTGAATTCAATCCCTTTCGGCAGGATGATTGGGTTTTGTGCCGGATAATGCGGTTCCCATTCCGCCGCTCTTTCAGCGCCTACTTCTGCAATCAATTTTGCCCTGACAATCTCGCTGTACCACGCGTGAGATAATTGCCAGAACATTAAACGGGAAAATGCCATACTATCTTCAATTTGCCAGGGCTCGGGAGTAATACCAAGCAGAGTAAATTCCACAGGATTCTTCCTGCCTGGTTGGGTGAGAAACGCGTTGACCCCAGCAGTGTAGGCATCCATTGCAGATCGGGTGATATCATCCAGGTTCCTGTAATCATCCCTGCCAAGTCTGTCCCATCCGAAAGTCCTGGCTGCTCTGTCGGTATCCAGCGCCATTGGTCCAAATAGTTCACTCAGTCTCCCGCGGGCTGTCCGTCGGTTAAGTTCCATCTGCCAGAGCCGGTCCTGCGCGTGAACAAATCCCTGGGCAAACAATGTATCATTTAATGATTTTCCGTAAATATGGGGGATGCCCCATTGATCCCGGATCACTTCAACAGATTGGGTAATTCCTCCGATGGATATGCTCCCATTAACTTTTGGCAAACTACTTTTTCCAATCAAACCTGCTACGGATTTTAATACTGGGGCAAATAAATTAGAAATGGGAGTCAACACAGCCTCCAAATAAGAATATGTGAAATTGAAGTGACTTTTTTTTGAACACCCTAATTATACAGCCGGGTTAAGATGGAGTCTTTAATTATCCGAAAGAACTCGCTCAGAAATCTCCGTATCTACTGACGACATAGCGGGTTATTTGATTATATGAAAAATGTGGATGTCAAATAAGGAGACATAATGGCAAAAGTTGCGATTGTTACTGATAGTACGGTAAACCTGCCAGATAGTTATATTAATGAATATGGAATTCAAGTAGCCCCCCAGGTAGTTATTTGGGATGGAGTTACATATCAGGATGGTATAGATATCCATACAAAGGAATTCTATGAAAGGTTGAAAAACAGCACTTCAAGCCCGACTACATCACAGGTCAGTATCGTTAAGTTTAAAGAGGTTTTTCAGAGCCAATTGGATCAAGGAAATGAAGTATTGTGCGTTACTATTTCTTCCCGGCTCTCCGGAACCATGAATTCAGCGATTCAAGCGAAGGAAGCTTTTCCTGGTGCAAAAATTGAGCTGATCGATTCGAGAATGGCATCCATGGCGCTGGGTTTTCAAGTGCTGCAGGCTGCCAGGGCTGCTCAAAATGGTGCATCATTATCTGAGTGTAAATCGGTCGTAGAGAGAGCCATCCAGCATACCGGCGCGTTCTTTGTCGTCGAGACCCTGGAATATCTCCACCGTGGAGGGCGGATTGGAAACGCGGCCCGGTTTGTGGGAACAGCGCTCAATCTCAAGCCCATTCTGAGACTGCAGGACGGCGGTGTAGAATCCGCGGCAAAAGTTCGAACCTATAAGAAGGCTGTGGAGAAAATGCTCAATCTGCTTGATAAAGAGTTGACCCATTCTCGCCAGAATAGATTAAGTGTGCTCCACGCTGCTGCAACCACTGAAGCAGAAGAGGTACTCCAGGAATTAAAAGCACGCTTTTCCCCGGTTGAATTGATGACTACCGAAGTCAGCCCTGTGATCGGTACTCACACCGGACCGGGTACCATTGGCGTGGCATTCATGCGGGATATGTAAACCAGGCATATATTTTTAACCTCCTGATCACATCAGGAGGTTTTTTTATTCCCCAATTCCTACTCATAATAAAACCATGTGGGTATACTTATAGACATATCCATCTTTAGGAGGAAATATGAGGAAATATGAACATCTGGGTGTGATGACGCCGCAGATCAATCTTCCACGACCGGGTATTGATTTGAAGAAATGGGCTGTCATCGCCTGTGATCAGTTCACATCCCAACCTGAATACTGGCAACAGGTCGAAGATTTGGTTAAAGATCAGCCCTCAACATATCACTTGATCCTGCCTGAAGTATTCCTGGGAAAGCCTGAAGAGCAAAAGAGACTCCAGACCATCAATGCAAATATGCAGCGTTACCTGGATGAAGGGATCCTGCAGCCTCACGATGGCATGGTGTACGTGGAACGAACCGTTGCCGGAAAGATGCGAAAAGGTCTTGTGTTGTGTCTGGACCTGGAACAGTATGATTACAACAAGGGTTCGACCAGCCTGATCCGTGCCACCGAAGGAACCATCATCGACCGTCTTCCCCCTCGTATTCGTATCCGCGAGAATGCCCCCCTGGAATTACCACACATCCTCGTGTTGATAGACGACCCGCAAATGAGCGTGATCGAACCGCTGGCTGTCAGAAAAGCGGATATGAAAACTCTTTACCAGACTGATCTGATGCTGGGAAGTGGACACATCGATGGCTGGTTGTTGGATAACCCGGAAATGGAAGAGAAGGTGGTACAAGCCCTGCAGGCATTGGCTGATCCAGCCAAATTCAAAGAAAAATATCAATTACAGGGTGATCATCCAATCCTCCTCTTTGCAATGGGAGATGGAAATCACTCCCTTGCAACCGCCAAGGCGATCTGGGAAAAACTTAAACCCTCTGTCGGAATGGATCACCCTGCCCGGTACGCTCTGGTTGAGATCGAAAACGTCCATGACGAGGGATTGGTATTTGAACCCATCCACCGCGTTTTATTCACCTGCAAATGTGATATCCCTGAAAAACTGATCGAATTCTTTGGTGCGAGTTGTAAAATAACACCCATATCAACAAAAGATGAAATGGTGGAATTGGTTGAAAATTCCACCGCTGAAAAGCAGAAAATTGGGTTGATTTCCGGAGGCAAGTATTCCCTGATTCAATTGGAAAACCCACCACTCAATCTTCCCGCAGGGAATATCCAGGCATTTTTGGATGATTTGATGGGCAATAAACTGGCTGAATCTCTGGATTATGTGCACGGTGAAGATGTAATAACAGAGCTTGCAAAGGAATCATGCAATACCGCGTTTTATCTCCCCGGAATGGATAAGAATGACCTTTTTAAAACAGTCATCCTGGACGGAGCTTTACCGAGAAAGACTTTTTCAATGGGTGAAGCAATAGAAAAACGTTTCTACATGGAAAGCCGGCGCATTCGATAAGCTTTCAAAAAGAGAGGTTCTGATGAACCTCTCTTTTTATGATTTTCGTAATCCCAGACCCATATATACCAGAATACCCAATCCACATATCACCACCAGAATCAGACCAATGGTCTGTACAGAACTGGATATAGGTCTGGTTTTAAGGTCTGGTTCTTCTGTTTCAACTGGCTGGTCGGTAATCACAAGCGTGGGTAATATTTTTACCCGGGGAGTGAACGTCGGGACGGGTGTAACCGTTGCTGTCGGTTCGTCTACGGCAGTTGCTGTCCCCTCGGGTGGTGTTCCGGTGGAAACCACCACACCTGCCTTGCGGATGATCAATTTCTGCTCCGGGTAGATCAGGGTGGAATCTTCAGGGATGCCATTCAATTGGCGGATCTCCGCCACCTTCACCCCATAAGCCAGCGCGATTTGCACCAGCGATTGCCCATAATCTACGATGTGGGTTATGGAACCATCCGCAGCCGCTTCTGAAATCTTGACCTTATTTATATACTGCGACACTTCCTCGGTGGAAATGATGCTGCTGGTATCTTCCTGCCCCGGTACAATCACCGCGGTCGGTTTGTTGGGAGAAGGTTTGCCTGAGATCATGCAGACATCCAAAACAAAGACGTATTGCCCATTGCCTTTGGATGCCACCCCCGCGCCTACATCCGTGTAACCGTTGCCCCAATAATCCAGCATGACCGCCTGGTGGATATAGTCTGCCCATGCGGTATAGACCGCAAATTCCACACTCGGTCCGCTCGCCCACGCTTCGTCACAGTGGATTGAGCCGCCATCGCCGTATCCGGTCCACAAAACGCGGATGGTCTCATCGGATCCGCCTTCACCGGTATGGCCACCCTGACCGGTTTCTACAATCCAATCAGCGTGTGCCTGCGCAGCGGCCATCACCTGAGACTGGGGATCGAGGGCATACAATCCTTGCGATAACCGGTAACTATTCACAGAATCGATCAAGTCGTATGGGCTCACCCCACCAGCTTGCACAATCCAACCGGGTATAAACACGGAAAGGATAAAGAAAACTAGTCCAACACTCTGAATCTGTTTACTTTTCATAAAATATTGAGATCAATTTGTACGTCGGAAAACCAACCCGACAAAGCCAACCAATCCAAGCCCACAAATAATGGCAATCACCAAACCCAGCGTCTGACGACCGGTTAGATGATTATCCGCTTGCACGACCGCGATGATTGGTTCGGGTGTGGATGAGACATCCATAGTCTTCGTTGGTCTGGGACGGGGAGTGAAGGTTGGTACTGGTGTCACAGTTGCGGTGGGACCAGCGAGGGTTGCGGTTGGAATTTCTGACTCATCAGCCGAACCCGCAGGTTTAATGAGTAACTTTTGATCCGGATAAATGATGACATAACCGGTGGGCATATTGTTTAATTCCTGAATGGTTTGAATATCCACACCGTATGATCTGGCTATCAATTCGAGGGTCTCGCCTTCCTGAACAGTATGGGTCACGGACCCATCACTATCCGGTGCGGCAGTTTCCAACAACGATATACTCGAATTGCTCGCTGGTCCAAAAGCGCCTGTGCTGGATCCAACACCAGAAGGTGATACAAAAGGCTGGTCGCTGGTTACCGCGCCAACATCAATTACATAATAAACAATGATTCCCTGCTTTGCGACACCAATACCTACATCTGTATAACTGACACCCCAGCCATCGAGCATGGTATTCTGGTGCGCTGCATCAGACCACCATGGATTATAAACAACCTGCGCTGCAGTCGTTGCCGGACCCAGCCCTGCCCAGTTTTCTGAGACATCAATCTGCAACCCGTTTCCATAACCGAATGAGTATGCGCGGTCAATGGGACGGCTTCCGCCAGCCCCGGTATGCCCATCTGCACCAGATTCAATATTGTATGTTGCGGCAAGGTAATCTGCCTGCGTTTGCGCTGCCGCCATCAATTGGTTGTTTACCTGAAGCGGAGGCAGCCCGTTGGCTGCCCGGTAGGCGTTGAGTGATTCCAACAGCACCCATACCGCGTCATCCTGTGCGGTGACAGTTTGAGGTAAGGCTGAGGTAATCAGCGTAAGCAGAATGAAGATGATTGCCAGCTTCGTAATCTTATAAGACATATGGGGATTATAAATCATCTGCGCTAGTTCTTTCAGAGAGGTATTTTACTCGAAAACCTGCAATTCAGTTACGATATAATCACAGCATGATGAACAGGAATTTAGTTTGCGTGGGACTCCTTGTTTCAAGCATATTTCTGGCGGGTTGCATTGGAGGTCCATTTATCCCCGCCACCGAAGCCTCACTACCCACACAAACAATCGAACCAAGTCCGACAGCAACCTTGCTGCCGCCAACGACGACACCAACACCGCTTCCGACTCTCACACCCACACCGAACTACTTTGGTTTTACACTGCAGTCACCCCTACAGGATTTGCAACTGACTGAATTACTTGAAATAAAGACCACAGACTACAACCCTCCCCCGCCCGGAGGAGATGGCGGTCATCATGGTGTGGATTTTGCTTACTACAGCCGGGGAACACACCAAAAGATGGAGGGCTTGGAGATCTATTCGATGGTGCCCGGGAAGGTAGCCGGAGTCAGTAATGAGTTGCCTCCCTACGGGAACCTTATCATTATAGAAACCCCTCTGGAAAATATACCACCCGACCTGGTCAGCCGGCTGCCCGTGATGCCCGCTGCCACTCCGTATCCTTACAATCCGCGCATGGAAGCCTGTGGTGATTATTCTACAAATCAAACAGGCTTTGTCCCTGATACACTCTTCACCTTATATGCTCATATGCAGTACCCTGCCACCTTGCAGGTCGGCGATGCAGTTAAAGCAGGTGATCTGATTGGCTATGTTGGCAACAGTGGAAAAGAATACTCAGGCAATCCACACCTGCATCTCGAGATGAGATTAGGCACAGGTGGTACTGAATTTGCATCAATGGGATACTACACCACATCCGCAATGGAAGCGGAGCGGCTGCAGTATTGTGTCTGGCGGGTCAGCGGTTTGTTCATTTTGCTGAACCCGTTGGATGTTATTGACGCCTGGATGCAATTCAAGCAACCGGGTGGCTAGAATCTGGGTGCATTTGAATGCAGAAGTTTTCTTTGAAAAACCTATTACAAAAAATCAGGCTGCCGCAATTGGAGCGGAAGACCAAAATAATGCTCGCGATTGCGGGGATCCTGGTTATTTTAAATATCATCGTTATTCTATCTTTATACCTCCCGATCAATAAAAGGTATCAATCACAGAATACGCTTCTGGCAGCTGTCATTGAACTCACTTCAGAAGCCACGCTAACCCCTACTCCTGAATCCATGGATGAGATTTCAGAATCAGATGAGTTCATTATGCCAGACCTTATGGCTGGCTCATCTGTTGCCCAGGGGATGGTTGTGTTTGCCATGGTGGAAGATGGGTTCAGCCACCTCTATGCGTTTTCTCCAGGAAACCCCACTCTACTCAGGTTGACAGCCAATCCATGGGATGATACCCATCCTGTCCTCAGCCCGGATGGGGAGAAGATTGCATTCAGTTCAAAGCGGAATGGATATTGGGATATTTATATTCTCGCACTGGATACTGGAACCCTCACCCGCGTTACTGATTCGCCTGAATTTGATTCTTCACCTGCCTGGTCACCGGATGGTTCCCGGCTGGCATTCCAATCATTTATTGACAATAACATGGAAATCTTCGTGGCAGACTTATCACAACAACCGCACCAGATTACCCGCGTTACATTTAATGAAGATCAGGATTATGATCCGGTCTGGTCTCCAGTTCATAATCAGCTGCTTTATATTTCAAGTTATGAGAACAAACCCGGTTTCTGGACGGCTGCCATCGAACCAAACGCCATCCGGCTGCAACCGCTCGAAATTCAAACAGGCGAAGATCCCCGCTACCCCGTGTACTCACCTGACGGCAGCCAGCTTGCATGGTCCAGCATGGTCCAAAACAGGCGGACCATTTTCACCTGGCAATTGGGTGAGCGGCTGAGGGGACCTGATGAGGTGGTGGAAGGCGAACGGGCTGCCTGGAGCCCGGATGGCAAAATCCTTTTTGTTGCAATTTCACAAGCCAATCAGGATTATCTGGCTGGCTATAGCTTCCCATCTGGAAACCTGGTTTACCCGGTCACACCCAGCGCTGGAAAGATCGACGGTCTGGACTGGAAAAACGCAGATATGGTGTATGAACAACCTGAGTGGGTAAGAATCCAGCAGGAACTTGGGTTAAACCCCAAATACCAGATCGCGATTACCCCCCCGGTGGATAGTCTGCCTAACCGGTACCAATTGATTCCGATAGAGGATGTGCAGGCGCCTTACTCCATGCTGCACGACCTGGCAAATGAATCATTTAGCGCCCTCCGTGAAAAATTAAAAATTGAAACGGGGTGGGATGTTCTGGCAAATCTCGAAGCCGCATTCTTGCCCATCGCGAGTATCAACGAGCCGGGAATGGACGAAAACTGGTTGTACACTGGACGGGCTTTTAAAATCAACTACATACCCATGAATGTCGGGTGGATGATGATCACCAAGGAAGAATACGGCACCCAGACCTACTTCCGTCTTTACGCGCGTCCTCTCTACCAGGATGGATCGATGGGAAAACCGGTGATCAAACGGGCATGGAACATCAACGCCCGCTTCGCGAGTAACCCGGCATCCTATGAGCGCGGCGGTGAGTTGAGTATGTCTTTCCCAGAGGGGTATTGGGTCGATATCACCGATTTAGCGCTCCGCTATGATTGGGAACGGATTCCCGCCACACCCAACTGGACGACTTTCTTTCAGGGTGCCCAGTTCAACCTGTTCGCGATGCGCCAGGGCTTGACCTGGCGGTCTGCCATGCTTGAGCTGTATCCGGTGGAGATCTTCATCACACCCACCGCGGAAGTTCCCCCGACCATTACGCCCACACCCACGCAGCGTGTTTTCAGGACCAAAACACCCACCATTACACCAACTCCCACGCTGACCCCAACCAACCGCCCCACCTGGACACCGTTACCACAATGAAAACTTATCGCGTATTACAGATAAGTTCAGGAGTACTGCTCATCTTATTTGTGAGTCTGCTTGTTATTGCATCAGCGGGGCAGAAATTATTCAGCCATACTTCTTCCACCCCGGGCAGGCAGGATATTATTCAAACCGCTGTTGCTGGAACTGTTGTCGCGCTTACCCAAAATCCTGACAATAATAC
>CAZRKL010000059.1:0-14645 GCA_964600595.1 uncultured Leptolinea sp. | reverse complement strand
ACCATCTACGCGCGCGGCAGCCTGGCGGAGCATATCCCCACCCCGGTGACACCCCTCTTTGCCACGCTGGGTCTCCGTCTGGCGAACAGCGCCACCTACAAGATGTGGCTTTGGATCATGGGGGAAAAGAACACCCGCGATTTGCTCGCCGGTGACGGTATGTATGTCGCCATCAATGGTTTTGTATTTGGCGGGATGAGGATGGGTGCGAAACAAATCTTACCCTTACTTTCCACCACATTAAAACATCTCTGGTTCATGTCTAATAGTATTCCCCGCTGGCAGAATGCACGGGCTGACCTGAAGCAGGTAGTGGATAGATGGCAGATGGTGGATGTCGCTGCGCTGGATAACCGGGAGATTTTGAAAGGCATCAGTGAAGTTTTTGAGGCAGCCTGTGTGTATTTCACCATGATCCAAACCTGCCTGCCCGCTGCTTCGATGGGCGAGACGATCTTCGCGAAGTACTACAATGCCTTCGCCCGGCGAAAGGGCGATCCGGTGCATACAACCTTCCTGCTGGGTTTTGACACCCGCGGGCTGGATGGAGAAAAATCCCTCTATGATCTGGCAGAGTGGGTAAAAGCCCAGCCTGACCTGACGGCATATCTGAAAGACACTACCGGCGAAGAGGTTGTGCGGGCGGGTAATCCGGCAAGTGTGAATGCAGAAACCTGGCAGGAGTGGCAGGATCGATTCGCGCGTCACCTGGCTGAGTTTGGCAATGTCGCGTACGAATTTGATTTTGCCAACCCCACGCCGCTCGAAACGCCCGCGCCCATGATTGAAAGCCTGAAGGCTTTCCTCAACGGCACAGCGGGCAGCCCTTACACACGTCAGCGAGAGGCGGTAGCCAACCGGGAGAAGGTTGAAAAGCAGGTTGCGCCCCGCCTGATCTGGCCGTTCAAAGGATGGTTTACGCGGCTGCTGCGCTGGGCGCAGGAAACCGCCCCCATGCGTGAAGACAGCATCACCGATATGGGTATGGGGCATCCGCTGCTGCGCCGCATGTTCGCCGAGCTTGGGAATCGGTTAGTAGATGCTGGCGCCTTCACCTTGGCGGAGGATATCTACTGGCTGGAGGAGGGTGAACTCGACACCTGCCTGGAGAATTTGGAGAACAATACCTCTTTGGAAGATTACAGCGGGCAGATTGAACAGCGCAGGGCAGATTGGAAAGCCTATATCAAGCTCTCCCCGCCGGTGATCCTGCCAGAAAAGACCGGCTGGTCAAAGATGGTGCACGGTGAAGATGTCTCGAAGGAAGACGGCAAGGTAGTGCTGAAGGGAATTGGCACCAGCAGCGGCAGGGTCACCGCGCCCGCCTGTGTGCTTACCGGTCCGGAAGATTTTTCAAAGATGAAACCGGGTGATGTGCTGGTGGCGGTTACGACCACCCCTGCCTGGACGCCGCTCTTCACGCTGGCATCGGCGGTGGTGACCGATATCGGGGGTCCGCTCAGCCACAGCAGCATTGTAGCCCGTGAGTACAACATCCCGGCGGTTATGGCAGCCCGCGGCGCGACCCGCGCAATCCAGCAGGGTCAGATGATCACGGTGGATGGCGCGACCGGCAAGGTCATCCTGTCATAACCGGTAAGAGTATCCAAATCAGGTACCTTAAGGAATCAATTACAAAAGCTCTCGGCGGGGGGAGTAGCCCCCCGCCAGTATTTAGAAAGCCGTGAAATGAATAAGCCTGTGTATATTCTGAGTTTTACCTTGCTGGTCGTCATGCTGGGGTACGGCATGGTGCTGCCTGTGCTGCCTTTTCTCATCGAGAAACTGGGCGCCGGCGGCAGCGAGATGGGTTGGCTGATGTCATCCTATTCACTCATGCAGTTCATCTTTGCCCCCATCTGGGGCAGCGTATCCGACCGCATCGGGCGCAAGCCGGTGCTGGTGCTGGGTATCCTGGGATACGCCATCAGCCTGTTTATGTTCGGGTTAGCCCAGAGCTTTACGGTGATGTTCATCGCGAGGGTCCTTTCGGGAGTATTATCCTGCGCAACCATGCCAACCGCCATGGCGTACATTGGCGATCAGGTCTCGGAGGAGGGGCGCAGCGCCGGCATGGGCAAGCTGGGCGCTGCCATGGGAATTGGCGTGGTGCTGGGTCCCATCATCGGCGGCTTGATCTCGAAGGATTCCATCTCACTGCCGTTCTTTATTGGCTCCGGGTTGGCGGCGCTGGCAGCTTTGCTGGTTCTGTTAATCGTGCCCGCTTCCAGACCAGAGCAAAAATCGACTTCCGGAGAAGGAAAAAGAAATCCATTATTTGGTTTTTCCCGGTTTTCAGAGATCGCCGGAGGTGCGGCGGGTATTCTCCTGTTGTTGATCTTTATCATGAGTTTTGCGCTCGCGAACTTTCAGGGCATCATCAGCCTGTACGTGGTGGATAAACTGCACCTGCAGGTTACCCAGGTGGGCATCATCTGGATGCTTTTGGGCGGGGTGATGGTGGTGGCGCAGGGTGCGCTGACCGGTCCGCTCACGAAACGTTTTGGCGAGGTAATGCTCATTCGGATGGGATTAATTGGAGGCGTCGTGGGGTTGTTCGGCATGTCGAAAGCGGGCAGCTTTTTCATGGTAATGGTTGCCCTGGGTCTGTTTTCGCTTTCTCTGGCAGTCATGACACCGGCGCTCAACTCCCGCCTCTCCCGGTTTGGCACTGGCCAGCAGGGTGCACTGATGGGAATGAACAGCGCGATCTCCAGCCTGGGTCGGGTGGTGGGTCCGCTCTGGGCAGGCTACCTGTATGATTTGAATTATGAATGGCCGTTCATCAGTGGCGCGGTGATTCTGGCAATCGGGAGCCTGATCAGTTATTTCAAGGTAAAAGAGGTTGGATGACACAAAAACCTTTTGCCCGGATTTCCCCGTACACTCTTGTACAAGGTTGTTGCTTTTTATCTGAGTTGAGCATATACTGAAGGAAGTAAGCAACAAATTTACAGGAGGGTTTTATGGCACTATTCAGTAATATTCTCGAAAAGTTAGGTTTCAAAAAGAAAGAAGACGCAAAACCTGTACAGGCTGCAGCGCCAGCCAAACCAGCCGCCACCTCTGGTGCGGTTCAGTCCATTCTAAAGAGCGGTGGATCAAAGCCAGCCATTGAAAAAATGGAATCACACAATCCTGCTGCTCAAAAGGTCCAATGGGGCACCAAGCCGATGGAAATGGTCGATGTCATGGCCAAGCTCGAAACCATGGCAAAAGCCAACACCCAGAAACTGGATTGGAAGGTTTCCATTGTTGATCTGCTCAAACTGCTCGATATAGACAGCAGCTTTGAATCACGCAAGGAACTGGCAGAAGAACTTGGCTGCCCGCCCGAGATGATGAAAGAATCTCAGAACATGAATGTCTGGCTGCATAAGACCGTTCTGGCAAAGATTGCAGCGAATGGCGGCAATATCCCCAAGGAATTGCTGGACTAACCTTCAAACTAACATAGTTGAAAGACTCGAGAGTGTATCTACCGATGCACTCTCGTTTTATTTGTATACCTCTTAGCCAACCTTGATCAGTTTATGCGCAATATTAGAATTATTACGATATTATAAATAATATTTAATAAAGAATAAAAAAATTTATAAAGACCTTGACAATATATTAATAATACTTATAATGCTATAAAGGTTATTAATTATGTCCATTATAAATGATGCAGTTCACAAGATGTTTGGAAGGAGTACGATGAAAACCAACCTCAGCAATTGCCCGGTGTGCGGGAATAACCTGACGGTAACGAGATATTACTGCAGCCAATGTGATACCACCATTGAAGGACGATTTACCGGCGCTGGTGGTCCCTTTTCGCAGTTAACTCCTGAACAGGTCACATTTATCCTCACCTTTATACGGTGTGAGGGGAAGTTAAACCGCATGGAGGATGAGCTGAAGATGTCTTATCCGACTCTGCGCAACCGGTTGGTGGAAATCATTCGCGCGCTGGGGTTTGAACCGGGTAAAGAGGAAACGGCTCCCAAGATTACATCAGAAGATCGGATGCGGATTTTGGACGATATCGATCAGGGGCGGATTACCTATGATGAAGCCAGAGTCCTGTTAATGGGTCTTTCAAATGAGAAATGAGGTTACGATGGTTAACAAAGACGAACGAACAAAAATATTGCAAATGGTACAGGAAGGTAAGATCACTCCTGAAGAAGGTATTCAATTGCTGGATATGCTCGAAGGACAGGATAAACCTGATATCAAGCGGGCAGATAAACCGGTGGATAACAGACCAGCGGGCGCAGAGGGAAAGTGGTGCCGGATCATGGTATCAGACATGGATACCGGCAGGACAAAAGTCAACGTGCGATTACCGCTGGGTTTAATTAACGCGGGTGTAAAGATGGGTGCTCACTTTGCGCCTGAAATGCAGGATATGGATTTTTCAGAATTTATTCAGGCTGCCAGGGCGGGTGAAATTGGGCGGATGGTCGAAGTTGATGATGAAGATGATCGCGAACATGTAGAGATTTTCATCGAATAACCAAAAAAACTGATCAGATAATAATATATTTTCCGGGTGCAACTTCACTCCGGTTGGTCACGTATTCATTTTGTGAGGCAGGAATGACTGAAGAAATCTATAAAAATTGGAAAACGATATTTGGGGCGATCTGGGCTGGTCAAGTTTTCTCCCTGTTGGGGAGCGCGTTGGTCCAATTTGCCATGGTATGGTGGTTGACACAGACAACCGGAAGCGCAACAGTGCTCGCGACTGCATCTCTGATCGCCATTCTACCGCAAGTGTTCCTGGGTCCGTTCGCCGGTGCAATCGTTGACCGGGTGAACCGTAAGGTTGTCATGATTATCGCTGATCTGGGGACAGCTCTGGTCACGCTGGTTCTGGTTTTTATTGCGTTCAATGGATTATTACAGCCCTGGCATGTTTATATTGCCATGTTCCTGCGTTCAATTGGAGCGGGTTTTCATTGGCCGGCGATGCAATCATCCACTGCGCTCCTGGTTCCAGATGAGCATCTATCCAGAGTTGCCGGGATGAATCAAGCGCTGCAAGGCGCGATGAATATTGTTGCTCCGCCCATGGGCGCCTTACTGCTGGGAGTAATAGATCTTCATTGGGTTCTGGCGATTGATATCCTGACCGCTTGTCTGGCCGTCTTGCCCTTATTTTTCGTTGTCATTCCACAACCAAAACATGCGACCGAAATGGATACATCCGCCCCGATAAAGACGATATTGGCGGATGTAAAAGAAGGCTTTTTATATGTATGGGCATGGAAAGGCTTAATGATAGTTCTTGGCCTGGCGGTGATAATTAACTTCATGATCAATCCTGCATTCGCTCTTCTGCCCCTTTTGGTAAGCAAACACTTCCTCGGCGGCGCGATGGAATACTCCTGGCTTGAATCCATTCTGGGGATTGGAATTGTGGCAGGTGGGCTCACCCTGGGTGTCTGGGGAGGTTTCAAACGTAAAGTTATCACAAGTTCAATTGGGGTCGCTGGAATGGGATTAGGTGTAATGTTGACCGGATTTGCTCCTCCGAATATGTTCTGGCTGGCTCTTGTTGGCTCCGCCATCGTGGGATTTATGAATCCAATTTGCAATGGTCCTTTGTTTGCCATTATTCAGGCGAAGGTTGACAAGGAAAAACAGGGCAGGGTCATGATGATGATGAGCAGTTTTGCCACTGCGATGACTCCGATCGGGATGGCGTTCGCGGGTCCTCTTTCAGATAAAATCGGAATTCAATTCTGGTTCATTGCAGGTGGTGTGGTATCCATTTTGATGGCTGTCGGTTTGCTCACTATTCGCGAGGTGGCGACCCTGGATGAGCAGGAACCAGGCGGGGCAATTATTCCCCAGATCACAAGTGCAGAGGTTATATAATCACTGAGTAACGATTGTTGAAAGGATGGGAACCATGAATATTTGGAAGATCATCATGTTGGGCATGCTTGTGATGCATGGGCTGGGACATATCACCGGATTTCTGACTGCATGGTTCAAGCTTCCCATGGGATTTACAGAGAAACCCTGGATATTTTCCAGCGGGGTTACCATGTATTCGGTTTTGGGTAAGGTTTTTGGATTGATCTGGCTGGCAGCGATGGTTTTATTTCTTCTGGCTGCTTACAATTTATTCACAGGGCAGGCTGTGTGGTTGACCTACGCGGTTCTTGCCAGTGTCTGTTCTCTGATTGTAATTTTACCCTGGGCAAAGACGGTTGTTCCGGGTGCGCTTTATGGTGGTACCACAGCAAACCTTGTCATTCTACTGATCGCATTCGGTCCATGGAAAGACAAAATTATAGAAATTCTAAAATAACCATACTCCCGGAGAGTTTTCCTCCGGGAGTATCTATCACATCCTATCCAACAATTCCCTGTCCGGTAATGTAGTTTTCAAGGCTTTTGATCATCGTCTCACGGTCGGCAATGATCTCTTTCACCAGGTCTCCGATGGAGATGACCCCGACCACCTTGCCATTTTCAACCACAGGAAGGTGGCGGATATGTTTATTCGTCATCAGTTTCATACACTCTTCAACGCTATTGGATGGTTCGACGAAATAAACGCTGGTAATCATCAGGTCTTCCACAGGAAGGGATGTTTTAAAAGATCCCAGTTCGTCCAGTTTTCGGACGATATCCCTTTCTGAAAGAATTCCCACCAGTTTAGTTTCATCGATAACCGGCAGCGCGCCAATGTCATATTTCTTGAGTGTCTGTAATGCTTCATGAATAGTGGTTTTAGATGAAACGGACCAAACCTTTACACCTTTTCTATCCAGCAAGTGCTTTACAAGTGCCATATCATCTCCTTTTTACCCTTTTCTCTTGTTTCATTATAGAAACAATCCATGAGCAAATTCAAGAACAAATCCTATACAGAATGATTCTCATATGCGTATCTCAGATGCATTTTGGTAATCAAATATGGAAATCATCGCCACGCCATATACCTTTTTCTGGTACGTGGGGGTTATTTCCATTCGCGTGAATATGCAGCTGGTTTTCAAGCTTTTCCACCCGGTTCATCAAGCTTACCAGTGTTAATCCAACAAGGTCAGGTAGTTGATCGTGTTCCAAATCCGGTTTTCCCGCAGGCAGGGGAATGTGCGTTCTCGATACAACCTGCCCTGGAATGCCAATCACAACTGAATTTGGAGGCACTGATTT
Source organism: uncultured Leptolinea sp. (assembly GCA_964600595.1). Lineage (GTDB taxonomy): Bacteria > Chloroflexota > Anaerolineae > Anaerolineales > Anaerolineaceae > DAIOEK01. The sequence goes on along the minus strand of CAZRKL010000059.1, from coordinate 7,481 downwards.
AACAACCACAGCATTGGCGCCAATCCGGCTGCCGGCGCCGATAGTGATGGCTCCCAGCACTTTCGCACCGGCTCCAACCACAACACCATCTTCCAGGGTGGGGTGCCGCTTTCCTTTTTCAAGGCTGACACCACCCAGGGTAACACCGTGGTAAAGGGTAACATCGGCACCGATTTCGGCTGTTTCACCTATGACTACTCCCATTCCGTGATCGATAAAAAACCGTGGTCCGATAGTAGCGCCGGGATGGATTTCAATACCAGTCCACCAGCGGGTGAATTGCGAAATTATCCTGCCAACGAGTTTTAGGCGATGCTTCCAGAACCAGTGGGCTATTCGGTGTCCCCACACTGCCTGTATGCCCGGATAGCAGGCAATTACTTCAAGGGTTGTTCGGGCAGCAGGATCACGATCATAAATCGATTGAATATCCTGACGGATGGCATTCAGCATATTGTTATTCCCCTTCCAGCAAATTTGCGAATAATGGTGTACTCAGGTAGCGTTCGCCAAATGAGGGGATGATGACTAAGATCAATTTGCCTTTGTTCTCTGATCTGGCAGCTGCCTGCAACGCTGCCCAGACCGCTGCGCCGCTGGATATCCCAACCAAAATGCCTTCTTCGCGTGCCATTCGTCGGGCGACTTCAAAGGCATCATCTGCTTTGACACGAATGATTTCATCATAAATTTTGGTGTTAAGAACGTCTGGAATAAAACCGGCGCCAATCCCCTGAAGGGGGTGAGGTCCTTTTTGACCACCTGATAAAACGGGCGATGCATCCGGTTCAACTGCAATCACCTGAAGTCCAGGTTTCCGGCCTTTGAGTACTTCACCAACACCAGATATCGTCCCACCCGTTCCAACACCCGCCACGAGAATATCCACCTTGCCTTCAGTGTCTCGCCAGATCTCTTCTGCGGTTGTCTCGCGGTGAATCTGTGGATTCGCGGGGTTTTTAAACTGCTGCAACAACAGATAGCGAGGGTCGGATGCCGCTAGCTCTTCTGCTTTGCGGATAGCACCAGCCATTCCTTCCGCACCAGGGGTAAGAATTAGGTCCGCTCCATACGCCTTGAGCAGCATCCGCCTTTCACGGCTCATTGTTTCAGGCATGGTTAAAGCCACTTTGTACCCTTTGGCAGCGCAAACAAATGCCAGAGCTATGCCGGTATTTCCAGAAGTAGGTTCAATAATGATGGTTTCTTCGTTGATTAACCCCGCTGCTTCGGCTGCCTCTACCATGGCGTACCCTATTCTGTCTTTTACGCTGTGCGCCGGGTTGTAAAATTCAAGTTTTACGACCACATCCGCATTTAATCCGATAGATAACTTATTGAGCATAACGAGGGGAGTATTGCCGATAAGCTCGGTAATTGATTTAGCAATTTTCATAATGGACTCCAAATATTCGATGAATTAAAACAAAACACCCCAACAACAGATAGGTCAGCGGGTAGGGAGACCGTCCGGGTGGGGTGTGAAAGAATGCAGTGATCCCGGCGCGGTTATATCCTTCCCCGCGCGGAACAGATGCAAAGTAAAATTGGTTCGGCTTTATTATTTATCATAACTTTCATAAATATTACCATGATGGTCTACATTGTCAAGCAAATTGCGCACATTCACTTCTTTTGTAAAACGTTACTACTCGAGCAGCTGAAATATTCCACCATGTTGGACGCAGGCTGTTTCATACGCGGAGTTAAGCGCCGCTAAGACTTTAAATGAAATAACTTTCTCATACTCTACCGCGGTGATGATTACTTCAGCAGATGGCGCGAGATGATCCAGCCCACGGATGGTGAACGTCTCCCTTCCTGACAATCCGAGGGATGATACAGAGTCTCCAGGACGGAACAACAGCGGTAGGATGCCCATTCCAGCCAGATTGGAACGATGAATACGTTCGAATGATTCAGCAATGACCGCTTTTACACCCAGCAGTTTGGGACCTTTTGCCGCCCAATCGCGGCTGGAACCCGTTCCATATTCTTTTCCAGCGAGAATTATCAGAGGGACCTTTTCTTCAGCATAAAGCATTGCTGCATCAAATATATCCAAGTCTATTGCATCCGGGAGGTGTAAGGTTTTCCCACCCTGCTGATGCGGCACAAGCAAATTCTGGATGCGAATATTCGCAAAAGTTCCCCGCATCATAACTTCATGATTGCCGCGCCGGCTGCCATAGGTATTGAAATCTACCGGTTGGACAGCCTGACTTTGAAGATATCTGGCTGCAGGAGTACCACTGCTAATGGCACCGGCTGGTGATATATGGTCAGTGGTTATTGAATCCCCAAACACCGCCAACGCCCTTGCGTTCGTAATTTCATCTAATAGCGGTTCTACAGGCCCGCAAAATGGTGTTTCTTTTAAGTAAGTCGATTTGGCTTCCCATTGATAAAGATCAGTTTTGGGGCTTTGAATTGATTTCCATCTGGAATCGCCAACAAATAAGTCAGAGTATTTTCGGTGGAATAGGTCAGGAGAGATCACTTCACGCTCAATTTTCCGGATATCCTCCAGGGTGGGCATGATTTCAGAGAGAAAAACTGGAGCACCTGAAGGGTTGTATCCAACAGGCTCATTTGATAGATTTGTTCTTACATTTCCGGCAATCGCGTAAGCGACGACCAGGGCGGGTGAGGCGAGATAGTTCGCCTGAACCAGCGGGTGGACTCTTCCCTCAAAGTTCCGGTTACCACTGATAACAGCAGCTGTAATCAGATGGTTGTCTTCGATTGCTTTACTGATCTCTGCCGGTAATGGTCCAGAATTACCGATACAAGTCGCGCAGCCAATTCCACTAACAAAGAATCCCAGAGTTTCAAGGTAGGCAAGCAACCCTGCTTGCTTGAGATACTCGGTGACAACTTTCGATCCAGGGGTAAAGCTGGTTTTCACATAAGGAGCACTGCTTAAACCAGATTCAACAGCCTTTTTTGCTAATAACCCGGCTGCAATCACTGCTGTAGGATTGGAAGTATTGGTGCAAGAAGTTATCGCTGCAAGAACGACAGCGCCGTGATTTAGTGAGATGTTTTTGTTTGACAGTGAAATATCGACAGAATGATTCAATTGGTCTTGACTGAGATTGTATCCACGTTCTGTTGTTGGTTTTTTTAAACTCTGGATAAAAGAATCGGGAACCTGATCCAGATTGATTAGATCTTGCGGACGTTTGGGTCCAGCAAGGGATGGTTGAATAGTAGAAAGATCCAAATCCACCACCTCGGAATACACCGGTTCAGGTGAATTATTAGTTCGGAATAATCCCTGTGAATAATAGTATTCTTTTACCAGCGCGATGGTTTCAGCCGGACGGGATGTACCTTCAAGATATTTGATAGTCTGATCGTCTACAGGAAAATATCCTACCGTTGCACCATACTCAGGTGCCATATTGGCAAGCATTGCCCTGTCCGGTACAGTTAGCGAATCCAATGCTGGTCCAAAGAATTCTACAAATTTGTTGACCACGCCCACCTTCCTCAATTTATGGGTGAGGGTCAGAACAATATCCGTAGGCATGGCACCTGCCGGTAACTCTCCACTCATCCTTACACCCACTACATCAGGAAGCATGATTTCTACTGGCTGGCCAAGCATTGTGGCAATAGCTTCAATTCCGCCCACACCCCATCCAAGAATACCCAAACCGTTGATCATGGTCGTGTGTGAATCCGTGCCAACCAATGTGTCTGGGTACACCCAGGTATTTCCATCAATCAGAGATGTCAATACAACGCTGGCGAGGTATTCCAAATTTACCTGGTGAACGATACCGCTCCCAGGTGGAACAATTCTCAGGTTTGTAAAACTTTGCTGCGCCCATTTTAGAAGCTTATATCGTTCGCTATTCCTTTGATATTCCAGAGCCTGGTTTTTATCCAGCACATCCGCCTTACCAAAAAAATCCACCTGTAAGGAATGATCAACAACCAGATCTACAGGAATTTTTGGATTGATGGATTTGGGATTCTTACCTCTGCGTGCCTGTGCAGATCTGAGGGAGGCCAGATCTACAATCACTGGAACCCCGGTGAGATCTTGTAGTAAAACTCTGCCGGGAGTAAAACCAACTGTGATTTTTCCTTGCGGTGATTCCGAATTCCATCGGGCAGCTTTTATTATCTCGTCCAGCGTTGCCTTTCCTTTCGCTGCTGTACGGATCAGATTTTCCAAAAGGATTCTGATGGAGTAAGGCAAGGAATGTATTGGCATATTCGTCAGGTTTTCAACCTGAGAAATTGGAAAGTATCGAAATTGTTTTCCATTCAGCTGGAGGATCGCTGATTTTATGTCGGGAGAATTATTCATAATTAAGCTCGCATGGATTGAATGATTTGGTCAGCAAAAACACGAGTGCCTACAAGTTCAGCATTTTCCATTTGTTCAAAGAAATCGAAAGTAACCACTCTTTGGCGAATGGCATTTTCGATGGCTTTCTCAATTAACTGAGCACATTCTACCCAGCCCAAATAGTTGAGCAGCATAACACCTGATAGGAGAAGAGAACATGGGTTTGCCATATCCTTCCCTGCGATGGATGGCGCGGTTCCATGTGTTGCTTCAAATACCGCGACACCTGTCTCATAGTTGATGTTTCCGCCCGGTGCGATACCAATCCCACCAACCAGAGCCGCCAATGCATCTGCGAGGTAATCCCCATTCAAATTGGTGGTTACAACGATATCGAATTCTTCAGGATGGCTGATCGATCTCTCAAACATTGCATCCGTAAGGATTTCATTGATGTAAATTTTGCCACTGTTCAATGCAGAATTCCGCTGGGCGTCTGCTGCCTGAGCACCATTTTCTTGTAGTGTTTGTTGATATTCCTGCTGCGTATAAATGGTAGTTGGATAAGTCTGCTTTGCTTCGCTGTATGCCCAGCGGGCAAAGGCGCCTTCGGTATATTTCATAATATTACCTTTGTGAACAAGGGTAATCTTCCGCCGATCATTTTTTATTGCATAATCTACTGCTGCCCGGATAATTCGGATAGTTTCATCTCTTGAAACTGGTTTAATACCCAACCCACTGGTCTCGGGAAAACGCATCTTGGCATACTCACCGGGGTGGTTTACCTGAAGCCAATCACGCAACCCTACTGCCTGTGAACTATCAAAAGGATAATCCAAGCCCGCATATACATCTTCTACATTTTCTCGAAATAATACAATATTCACCTTTTCGGGTGACTTCATGGGAGAGGGAGTTCCTTCAAAATACCGGACAAGACGTAAACATACAAATAAATCCAACTCTTTCCGCAAGGTGACATTGATAGACCGGATACCTTCACCGATGGGTGTTGTTAAGGGACCTTTGATCGCGACAGTATGTTTGCGTATTTCGTCAATGGTCTCATCCGGCAACCAAGACGCAGTTTTGTTATAAGCTTTTGCACCTGCAAAAACCTCTTTCCAGGTGATCATTCGGGTTCCTTGATATGCGAGCTTTATTGCTTCATCTATTACCCGATGCGCTGCATCCCAGATTTCTGGTCCGATTCCATCACCCTCAATAAAGGGAATAATCGGATTTTCAGGAACGATCAATTTTCCATTTTCTACATATATTAAGTGGGGTTCGGGTTTTATTTCCTTCATTTAATGCCCCTTATGAATATTCACTGGTTTTATCTATTGACAAGCATCAGAGAATTTTGTATATTATTATACATTACTAATTGGGACAATGTACCAATAATTGAGACGGCGGTGGGGAAGATGAAAGAATCAGAAGACAAAGGCGTACTGGCTCATCTCTGCGCAATACTGGATTGTTTTAGCGTCGAAAAACCTGAAATTGGGGTTCGTGAGATCGCCCGTATGACGGGTTTAACAACCAGCACGGTCGGGCGTTTGATGACTGCCATGAAAGAGCGGGGTATCCTCAATCAAAATACGGCAACCCGCGGTTATTCTCTGGGAATTCGTTTGCTCACCTGGACGGGTGTTTATTTAACATCGCTGGATATTAGGACAATTGCCCAGCCGATCATGAGCGAATTACAGCAAATAACGCAGGAAACTATCAGTCTTTACCTGCGTGATGGGCATGACCGCGTTTGTGTAGAAAGGTTGGAATCACCACAAACAGTAAGAATTGTTGCCCGTTTAGGGAGAAGATTGCCTCTCTACGCCGGTTCTGCAGGAAAAGCCATCCTCGCGTATTTGCCAGAAAGCGTGATCGGTGATGTGATTGAGGCCAGCAGTTTGACCCCTTTCACAGCACGGACAATCACTTCTCCAGATGATCTGCGTGGTGAATTGGAAAAAGTCCGCCAAAAAGGTTATGCCGTTTCTCACGGTGAATGGATTCAAGATGCATCAGGAGTTGCCGCTCCCATCTATGGACCCAACCACGAAGTAATTGGAGCGTTGACCATTTCAGGTCCTTCGCAAAGATTTACAAGAGAGACTATTGAAAAATATGCCCGTGAAATTGTAGCCTCTGCTCAAGATATTTCCAGACAAATGGGTTTTAGTGTATACAGTAATGCCGGTTACGGAAGGAGGATCAAATGAAAATAGAAGAACGAATAGCCATGAAACTCACCCAGGAAAAAGAGAGGATGAGCCGGCTAATTACAGAAAATGGTCCTTTCCATGTGGCTGATGTTACAGTCGAACAAATATATGGTGGAATTCGGGGTGTACCGATTCAGGTCAGTGATGTCTCGTATGTTGATCCCATGAAGGGTTTAGAGTTACGCGGTTACACCGTGCAAGAAGCATTGGATTTGTTACCTAAACCGGATCACGGAGAATTTCCCCTGGCGGGTGGGCTTTATTATCTTCTGATGACCGGTGAAATGCCAACTCAAGAAGAAGCAAACCAGGTTGAGATTGAGTGGAAGGTCCGCAGCAATGTGCCAGAGCATGTATTCAAATCATTGCAACCCATGCCGGCATATACACATCCCATGACTTTATTTTCACAGGCTATTCTAGCCCTACAAAGTGAATCAGTATTTGCCCGACGCTTTTATTACGGCATCGATAAGAAAGATTATTGGGGTTTTTATCTGGAAGACAGTCTAAATTTGACTGCCAAATTGCCCACGATTATTGCCAATATTTATAATCTGAAATACAGGGGAGGCATCTTTGTTCAACCCAATCCAAAGTTGGATTGGAGCGCTAATTTTGCCTACATGATCGGGAAGAATGATCGCGCTTACATGGATCTGATGCGATTATTCGTGGTGCTTCATTCAGACCACGAAGGTGCCAATGTCAGTGCGCATGCAAGCCACCTGGTTGGTTCCGCATTATCGGATATTTATCTTTCGTGCGCCGCTGGGATGGAAGGTTTGGCTGGGCCTTTACATGGATTGGCGAACCAGGAATGTCTGCGCTGGCTTCAGGATGTTCTGGCTTATTTTGATGGGCTACCCACGCAAGAAGAATTGACAGACTATCTGGTGAATTTTCTCAAGAGTGGCAGGGTAATTCCAGGTTATGGG